>NZ_JBPQTV010000095.1:0-20728 GCF_051386515.1 Streptomyces sp. URMC 123
AGACCGCACCCCCGCCGCCGCGCCGAAGCCCACCTCACAGGGGCCCACCGCGGACGCGCCCGTAACGGACCCCGTAACCGACCTCGTGACGGGCTCCCCGGCGGGCCCCGTCGCGCCCGAACTGCTCGCCGCGCTGCGCCGGATACGGATGTCCGAGGACCTGCGGTCCGCCACGGTCGGCGACCGCACCGTCCGTGCGGACGACCCCCGCGACCTCCAACCCCAACTGGGCGCCGTACTGTACGACGTCCTCCACAGCGGCCGCGCCCACGAGGAGAAGGTCCGGCTGACGCTGCGCGAGCCCGCGTTCGAGACCGAACTGCGCGCCGCCGTCCCGCACGAGCACATCGTCCGGCCCGCGACCGTACTGGCGTCGCGCCTCCCCGCGCGGCCCTCCGACAGTTCTGCCGCCCCCGCCGAACGCCCGGGAGCACCCGCCGAGGAGCGGGTGCTGGTGGCGATGGACCAGAGCGGCGTACGGGTGCGGGTGCCCGCCTCCGCCCTCGTCGGCCAGGACGGTCCCGCGCCGGAGCCCGGCTCTCTCGTCCGGGTCCGCCTGGCGCCGTACCGGCCCGCGCTGTCGCCCGGCTTCTTCTACGTCTTCGGCACCCGCGAGCCGGAGTTCGGCGACGACCTGCTCCGGGTCTACGTCCACCTCGCCGACGCGCGGAGCGCCGTGGCCGCCTGGGCGGCCGTGCTGGAGCGGCTGGAGGCGGCCGGGGCGCACTACCACGCCAAGGTGCTCTCCACGCCGTACTCCTACCCCCGCAGGGACGCCCTGGTGGTCTACCTGGGCCGCGAGTCGTGGGCGGCCTGCCACGAGGTGGCCGGGACCGTCCGCGACCTGCCCGGCGTCGCCCCCGACACCTCCGCCTTCGCCCACCGGCTCGGCCCCGGCGCCGCCATCGCCTGGGAGCCGGCCGACCCCCGCCCCGGCAACGGCCGGCTCAGCTTCGGCCAGCACCGGGCCGGGGCCCTGGCCGAGGCGGCCGTCGCCGCGGCGCGACAGGGCCTGTTGCCCCTCGCCGGGCCCGGGGGCGACGCGGCCACCGGTCGCGGGATGTCCGACTCCGACGCGACCACCGGCTCCGAGGCGCTGGCCTCCGTCGTCGCCGAGGCGTTCCGCGCCGCCGGCGCCGACCCCGCCGCGCCGTTCCGCAACATCGGTTCTCCACCGGTCCCCCCACCGTGAAGTCCCCGGGCGCCGGCACCGAACGGCCGCGCGCCCGGCCCCGCCCCACCGTTCGACCCGCCGCGCGCGGTCCCGGTTCGAGAGGGACAGTCCTGTTCGGTGCAAGCCCCCGTTCGAGGAAGGTCCCGGTCCGGGGAACGCCGCGGTTCCAGGAAAGGAGAGCCCGTGCAACCCCCTGTCGCCGTCGAGGTGCGAGGACTGCGGAAGGCGTTCGAGGACAAGGTCGCCGTCGCTGGAGTGGACCTGACCGTTCCGCGCGGCAGTTTCTACGGGCTCGTCGGCCCCAACGGCGCCGGCAAGACCACCAGCCTCTCCATGATCACAGGTCTGCTGCGGCCGGACGACGGCACCGTCACGGTCGCGGGCCACGACGTCTGGCGGGACCCGTACGAGGCCAAGGAGCGGATCGGCATCCTCCCCGAGGGGCTGCGCCTCTTCGAGCGGCTCAGCGGCCGTGAACTGCTCGCCTACACCGGCCGGCTGCGCGGGCTGCCGGGCGCGGAGGTCGACGAGCGGGCCGCGGAACTGCTGGAGGTGCTCGGTCTCGAAGAGGCCGCCGGCAAGCTGGTGGTCGACTACTCGACCGGCATGCGCAAGAAGATCGGCCTGGCCGCGGCCCTGCTCCACAACCCGCCGGTGCTCTTCCTGGACGAGCCGTTCGAGAGCGTGGACCCGGTCTCCGCCCAGACCATCCGCGGGGTGCTGGAGAGCTACACCGCCTCCGGCTCGACCGTGGTCTTCTCCAGCCACGTCATGGAGCTCGTGGAGGCCCTGTGCGGCCATGTGGCGATCATGGCGGCCGGGCGGGTCGTGGCCGCCGGCACCCTGGACGAGGTCCGCGGCGGCAAGGGGCTGAACGAGGTCTTCATGGAGCTGGTCGGCGCCCCGATCGCCAAGGGCGGGGCCAAGGGGAACGCGCGGAAGGGGGCGCTCGCGTGGTTGGGCTCTTCGTCCGTCTGAAGCTCGCACTGCTGCGGGGCAGCCTGCGCCGCAGTACCGCGCGCGTCGTCGGATTCGTGGTGGGGACGGCCGTCGCCCTGGTGGCCGCCTCGGTCGTCGCCGTACAACTCGCCCTGCGGCACGGGGAGGACGGCGCCGCGGACCTCGCGGTCGTCACCTTCGCCGGCCTCGCCCTGGGCTGGATCGTGCTGCCGCTCTCCTCCGGCTCCGGCTCGGGCGACGAGAGCGCCGACCCGACCCGGCTCGCCGTGCTGCCCGTACGGCCGCGCCCGCTGATCCTCGGCTCCACGGCGGCGGCCCTGGTGGGGCCGGGGCCGCTGGCCACCCTCCTGTTGATCGGCGGCGCGGTGGCCGCCGTCACCGGGTTCGGCCCCGCGCTCCTCGTGGGCGTGCCGGCCGCAGTACTGGCGTTGCTGCTGTGCGTGGTCGCCTCGCGGGCTCTGATCGCCGCCTACGCGCGCGCCCTGACCAGCCGGCGCGGCAAGGACGTGGCGGCGTTCGGCGGCCTGCTGGCCGCCCTCGCCTCGTACGCGACCTATCTGCTGCTCTCCTCGGCCGGCACCGCCGGCCCCGCGCTGCCACCGGCCGTGCCGCGGGTGCTGCGCTGGACCCCGCCCGGCTGGGCCGCCGACGCCCCTCAGGCCGCCCTGGAGGGCCGCTACGGGGTGGCGCTCGCCGAACTGGCCGGTGTGGCCGTACTGATCGTGCTGCTGATGGCCTGGTGGCACGCGTCCCTGGTGCGGCTGATGACCACCGCCGACAGCTCCACCGCGCGGTCCGTGCGCGCCCGCGGCGAGGGCACCGGAGCGCTGTCGCGGCTGGTGTCGGCGAACCGCACCCTGCTGATCACCCGCCATCAGCTGCGCTGCTTCACCCGCGCCCCGCGGCACCGGATGCTGATGGTCACCGCGCTGGCCTACTCGCTGCTCTTCCCGGTCGTGCTGGTGGCGGTGGCGGTCAAGAACCCGTACGCGGTGCTGGGCGGCGCCTGGGTGTTCGCCCTGACCGCGCCCTCGATGCTGTTCAGCATGGACGGCTCGGCGGTGTGGACGAACGTGGCCACCACGCGCAGCAGGGCCCACGCCCGCGCCGAGGTCACCGGCCGCTTCCTGGCCCAGGCGGTCGTCGCCGTCCCGTGGCTGGGCGCCATGGCCGTGGTGCTCGGCCTGGTCACCGGCCGCATGGCGGAGGTGCCCGCCGTGCTGGGCCTGACCTACGCCATGCTCGGCGTGACGTTCTCCCTGGGCGCGGTCATCAGCGTCCGCTGGCCGTACGCCTTCGAGCACGACTCCATCACGGTGGGCGTGCCGGGCCAGGGCGGGACGTACCACCTGATGAACTTCGCCGCCTCCGTGGCGGGTCCCCTCGCCGCCGCCCCGATCGCCGTGGCGGCCGCAGTACTGCACGGCTCCCCGACCTCCTGGCTGCTGCTGCCGATCGGCGTCGGGTACGGGGTGCTGGTCGCCCTGGTCGTGCTGCGGCGCACCGGGAACCGGCTGTACCGGACCTATCCGGACGTGCTGACGGCGCTGCGCCTCGGCTGACCGCCACCCGGCCCCCGGCCCGGCCCACCGGCCCCCCGGTCCGGCCCCCGATCCGCCCACCCCGAGCCCGCAAGGACCCTGACGCGCTGTGACAACGAACGACTCAGCCTTCCGCCGACTGCTCGGCCACGCCCGGCCGCACCGTGCCGCCCTGGTCACCGGGGCGGTCCTGACCGCCGTCGGTGGGCTGGCCGGGCTCGCCCAGCCGCTGGTCGCCAAGTCCTTCGTGGACTCCCTCGCGGCGGACGAGGGCGTGCTGCGCCCCGTACTGCTGCTGGGCCTGCTGGTCCTCGGCGGCGCCGTCGTCGGCGCCTTCGGGATGTACACCATGGAACGGGCCGCGGAGAGCGTCGTGCTCACCGCTCGCCGCGGTCTCATCTCCCGGCTGCTCCGGTTGCGCGTCGACGCCGTCGACCGGCAGCGGCCGGGAGACCTGATCTCCCGTGTCACGGCGGACACCACCCTGCTGCGCTCCGCCGCCACCAGCCATCTCGTCGAGGTGGCCGTGGGCGCGATCACGCTGCTCGGCATGCTGGTCATGATGGCCCGGCTCGACGTCGTGCTGTTCGCCGTGGTGCTCGGGGTGGTCGTACTCATCGGTGGCTGCACGGCCCTGGTGATGCCCAGGATCGGCCGGGCGGGCCGCCGGGCCCAGGAGGCCCTGGGCGAGCTCGGAGCGGGCCTGGAGCGCGTCTTCGGGGCCTTCCGCACGGTCAAGGCCAGCGGTGCCGAGGACCGGGAGGCCGCGTCCCTCCACGGGGCCGCGCTGACGGCCTGGCGGCGGGGCGTGCAGGCCGCCCGCTGGGGAGCCGTCGCCGGGGTCTCCGGCGGGCTGGTCGTGCAGCTGTCGTTCCTGTCCGTCCTGGGCGTCGGCGGCGCGCGGGTCGCCGACGGCTCGCTGTCCGTCTCCTCGCTGATCGCCTTCCTGCTGTACCTGTTCTACCTGGTGGGCCCCGTGCACCAGTTGACCAGCGGGATCAGCGGTCTGCAGGTCGGCATGGCGGCGATCCGGCGGATCGGCGAGGTGGCCGATCTGGACGAGGAGCCCACGGCGGAGACCACCGCGGAGGCCACCGCGGCCGGGACCGAGGCCCGAACGCGGGCCGCCGCGGCCGCACCGGCCGCCTCTCCGAGGGAGGCCGGCACCGAGAGCTCCGGCGTCTCCGTTGCCTTCCGCGGCGTCCGGTTCCGCTACCGGGAGGACGGCCCGACGGTCCTCGACGGCCTGTCCTTCGAGGTGCCCGCCAATGGGCTCACCGCGGTCGTCGGCCCCTCCGGCACCGGCAAGAGCACCCTGTTCGCGCTGCTGGAACGGTTCTACGAGGCCGAGGCCGGCACCATCGAGGTCGGCGGGCGCGACATCCGCGACTGGTCGCTGCCCGAACTGCGCCGCACCATCGGCCTCGTGGAGCAGGACGCGCCCGTCCTCTCCGGAACGCTGCGGGACAACCTGCTGCTGGCGGCGCCCGACGCCCGTACGGACGACCTCGCCCTCGCCGTCGAACGGGCGCGGCTCACCTCCCTCGTGGAAGCGCTGCCGGACGGGCTCGACACCCCCGTCGGCCACCGCGGCACCGCGCTCTCCGGCGGCCAGCGGCAGCGCGTCGCCATCGCCCGCGCCCTGCTGCGCCGGCCCCGGCTGCTCCTGCTCGACGAGGCGACCAGCCAGCTCGACGCGCTCAACGAGCTCGAACTGCGCGACGCCATCGCCGAGATCTCCCGCACCACCACGGTGCTCGTCGTCGCCCACCGGCTGTCCACGGTGACCGAGGCCCGGCAGATCCTCGTCCTCGACAAGGGCGGGCTGCGCGCCACCGGCACCCATGACGACCTCGTCAGGACCGACGACCTCTACCGCGTGTTGTCCACGACCCAGATGCTCAGCCGGACGGCGCAGGCCCCCGAGCCCGCCGCAGTGGCCCCGGCCCCCGCCCTCGCCGGCGCCGCGACCGACTCTGGACAGCCCGACTGACCCGCGGGTAGCTTTCGCTGAGCAGCTGAGCAAGCGCTTAGCCGTATGCGGTCCACCGGGGCCGGGCGCGACGGGGAGACGAGGAGGCGCGATGCGGCGCACGGTGTTCGACGAGGACCACGAGGCGTTCCGGGCCACCCTCCGCGACGTCATCGCCGCCGAGGTCGCCCCGGTGTACACCCAGTGGGAGGCGGCCGGCCAGGTGCCGCGGGCCTTCTACCGCCGGCTCGGCGAACTCGGCGTCTTCGGCATCCAGGTGCCCGAGGAGTACGGCGGCGCGGGCGAGACGAGCTTCAAGTTCAACGCCGTCATCGCCGAGGAGACCGCCCGGGCCGGGGTGAGCTTCGGCGCCGCCGGGGTGCACACAGGACTGTGCCTGCCCTACCTCCTCACGTACGCCACCGAGGAGCAGAAGCGCCGCTGGCTGCCGCCCTTCGTCTCCGGCGAGATGATGACGGCCATCGCCATGACGGAGCCCGGCACCGGCTCCGACCTCGCCGGGATACGCACCACCGCCGTACTGTCGGACGACGGCACGCACTACGTCCTCAACGGCGCCAAGACCTTCATCACCGGTGGCGCCCAGGCCGACCGGGTGCTCGTCGTCGCCCGCACCGCCCCCGCCACCGACGGCGACCGCCGCGGCGGCCTCACCCTCCTGGCCGTCGACGCCCGCAGCGAGGGCTACGCCGTGGGGCGCAAGCTCGACAAGCTCGGGCTCAAGGCCTCGGACACGGCAGAACTGTCCTTCACCGACGTCCGGGTGCCCGTGGGCGACCGGCTCGGCGAGGAGGGCGAGGCCTTCACCTACCTGACCCACAACCTGCCGCAGGAGCGGCTCGCCATCGCCGTCGGCGCCTACGCCCAGGCCGCGGCCGCCGTACGGTTCGCGCTGGAGTACGTCAAGGACCGTACGGTCTTCGGCAGGGCCGTCGCGGAGTTCCAGAACACCAAGTTCGTCCTCGCCGAGTGCCGCGCCGACACGGACGCCCTGCAGGCCGTCGTGGACCGCGCGCTGGAGGCGCACGACGCCGGGGAGCTCAGCGGGGCCGACGCCGCCTCCGCCAAGCTGTTCTGCACCGAGCGCGCCGCCGTCGTCATCGACAAGTGCCTCCAGTTGCACGGCGGCTACGGCTACATGACGGAGTACCCCATCGCCCGGCTGTACGCGGACACCCGCGTCACCCGCATCTACGGCGGCACCAGCGAGGTCATGAAGTCCATCGTCGCCAAGTCGCTCGGCCTCTGACGGCCCGGCCCCGGAAACAGTCACGGACCCATGAGCACAGCACTCCAGGACCTGCTCGACCTCCTCGACCTCGAGCGCATCGAGCGGGACATCTTCCGCGGCGACAGCCATGCCTCCGTCATCCCGCGGGTGTTCGGCGGCCAGGTCGCCGCCCAGGCGCTCGTCGCGGCGGGCCGTACGGTGCCCGCCGACCGCTCGGCGCACTCGCTGCACGCCTACTTCCTGCGCCCCGGCGACCCCGGCGCGCCCATCGTCTACACCGTGGACCGCATCCGCGACGGCCGCTCCTTCACCACCCGGCGGGTGGTGGCCGTCCAGCACGGCCAGCCGATCTTCCACCTCTCCGCCTCCTTCCAGGTGGCGGAGGAGGGGCTGGACCACCAGGAGCGCATGCCGCCCGCGCCGGACCCGGAGACGCTGCCGACCGGCGCCGAGGCGCTGCCCCGCTACGCCCGGTTCTTCCGGGACCCGTCGGTGGTCGAGCGGCTGCTGGAGGCGCGCCGGGCGGTGGATCTGCGCTACGTCGACGAGCCGCCGTACGCCACGGTCGGGCAGGGCCCGCGCGAGGCGAAGTCGCAGGTGTGGTTCCGGACCAACGGCAAACTGGACGGAGCCGTCGACGAGCCCCTGCTGCACGTGTGCCTGGCCACCTATGTCTCCGACATGACGCTGCTGGACTCCGTACTGCTCGCGCACGGCCGGGGCGGCTGGGCCGTCGGTGACGTGGTCGGCGCGAGCCTGGACCACGCCATGTGGTTCCACCGGCCCTTCCGGGCCGACGAGTGGCTGCTCTACGACCAGCGCAGCCCGTCCTCGTCGGGCGGCCGCGGCCTCGCCCAGGGCCGGATCTACACCGCGGACGGCCGGCTGGCGGTCTCCGTCATCCAGGAGGGCGTCGTCCGCGTGCCCTGGTAGCCGCCCTCGCCGGGTGGGTGACCGGTCCGCGCGGCGGGTCGGGCATACTCGCGCATCATGGGCAGCGATGAGCAGGACGGGCGGCCGGGGCGGGCCGCGGCGGTCTCCGGCGCCGTGACGGCCCTCGGGCTCGCGGCCGCCAAGGCGGTCGCGGGGGTGGTCAGCGGCTCCAGCGCGATGCTGGCCGAGGCGGCGCACTCCCTGGCCGACGCGGTCGGCAGACCACTGCCGCCGCCGTCCCCGGGCGGGCCCGCGGCGGCCGACCGGCCCACGGAGGGCCACCGGCCCGAGCGCCGGGTCCGCGCGCTGCTCCTCGCCGTCGCCGCCTACACCGCCGGCGCGGTCTTCGCCCTCTACGACGGCGTGCGCACCCTCGCCGAGGGCGGCGACCCCGGCGACCCGACGATCTCGTACGCCGTCCTCGCCGTGGCCCTGCTGGTCGCCGGCCGGACGCTGTGGCTCCGGCTCGCCCGGCTGCGTGCCGAGGCGGATCGATTCGCCGTGCCCCGCCGGCTCGCCCTGCGGCACACCCCGGACAGCGCGCTGGGCGTCGACCTGGTGGCCGGCGCGGCGGCCGTGCTGGGCCCCCTGCTGGCCGCCGGCGGGCTGCTCGCCGGCCGGCTCACCGGCTCCCGCGCCGGGGACGGGATCGCGTCCCTGCTGATCGCGCTGCTGCTGCTCGCGGTGGCCGGGGCGCTGGGCCGCGCGGGCGCCGAGGTGGTGCCGGACGGCCGCTCGCTGCCCCGGGAGATGCGCGACCGGGTCCGCGACGAGCTGCTGGAGCTGCCGTACGTGGTGGGGGTGCTGGAGCTGGTCACCGTGGTCCGGGGGCCCAGCGAGGTGCTGGTGGCCGCGAAGGTCGACTTCACGGACTACGCGACCGCCGAAGAGATCGAATGGGCGTGCGAGGACGCGGAGCGGGTGCTGCGGGAGCGCTTCCCGGGCGTCGGCAAGGTGTTCCTCGACCCCACGCCGGGCCCGTACCAGACCCGCCCCGCGTGACCACCGGTCCGCCGGGGGCGTGGGACGGGCCCGTCGGCCCTCGCACAGTTCTGCCGGCCGGCCCGTGGCGGGCCCGTCAGACGTCGAGCAGGCCCGCCGCCGCCAGCAGGTACCCGGTCAGCGGGTCGTAGAACCGCGGGTCCAGCACATGGTCGTCGAGCGGGATGGTCACCGCGAGGGTGCCCTCCGCCTCGCCCAGGAACAGCGCCGGGTCGTTGCAGTCCGCGAAGCCGATCGCGTCGATGCCCCGCTGGCCCGCGCAGCCCGCCCAGCCGTGGTCGGCCACCACGAGGTCCGGCAGCGGGCGGCCCTGGAGCTCCAGGGCGTCCAGGATCGCCGCCATGGGCTCGGGGGAGTGGGTGTGCCACAGCGTCGCGCCCCGCTCCAGCATCGCCACGTCGCAGAACTGGAAGACGTAGCCCTCGTCGGCCTGGAGCCCGCCGGGGATCGTCATCACCTCGCAGCCGGCCGCGCCGACCGCCGCCGCGAGCGAGCGGTGCACGTCCAGCAGTCCTCCGGGATGCCCGGTCGCGAACAGCACGCGCTGCCGCCCGGCGACCGCCTTGCGCAGTACTGCGGCCGCCCGGTCGAGGGCGGAGACCGTCAGCTCGGGGTCGATGGTGTCCTGGCCGGTGCGGTGCTCGGGGTCGTCGACCACACCGCAGCGCTCCGCCATCACGGCGAGCACGTCCTGCTCGTCGGTCCACCGGTCGCCGAGCTCCAGACCCAGCCAATAGTGCCGGTCGCCGTTGGCGAGCTTGCGGTAGTGGGAGAGGTTGTTCTCCCGGGGCGTGGCCACGTGCCCGGCGATGCGGGTCCGGACGAGGTGGTCGACCAGTGCGGCGCGGCTGGGGGCTGAGCTCGGTATCGGCATGTGCCCATTCTGTCGCGTCCCGCGCGCGATGGACGTGGTGTCCAAATCGTGGGGCGCAAGAACTCTGGAACGTACATGTGAGAAACCCGCAGGTCTGCCTAGTCTCGAAGGCCGTACGTCCCCCTGTCCCCCGATCGCCGAGAGGCAGTCGTATGAGCACCGCCGCCCGTGAACCCGTCGGCCCCGTCGACTCGTCCCGCATCCCGCGTTACGCCGGACCCGCGACCTTCGCCCGACTGCCCCGGCTGGACGAGGTCGGCACCGCCGATGTCGCGGTGGTCGGCGTGCCCTTCGACACCGGTGTCTCCTACCGGCCGGGCGCCCGCTTCGGCGGCAACGCCATCCGCGAGGCCTCCCGGCTGCTGCGCCCGTACAACCCGGCGCAGGACGCCTCGC
Organism: Streptomyces sp. URMC 123; assembly: GCF_051386515.1. Classification (NCBI taxonomy): domain Bacteria; kingdom Bacillati; phylum Actinomycetota; class Actinomycetes; order Kitasatosporales; family Streptomycetaceae; genus Streptomyces; species Streptomyces sp. URMC 123. Next base: position 10,105 of record NZ_JBPQTV010000095.1, read on the forward strand.
CCTTCGCGCTGGCGCAGGTCGCGGACGCCGGTGACATCGCCGCCAACCCGTTCAACATCAACGAGGCCGTCGACACGATCGAGGCCGCGACCGAGGACCTCCTGGGCACCGGCGCCCGGCTGATGACCCTCGGCGGCGACCACACCATCGCGCTGCCGATCCTGCGGTCGGTCGCCCGCAAGCACGGCCCGGTGGCGCTGCTGCACTTCGACGCGCACCTCGACACCTGGGACACCTACTTCGGTGCCGAGTACACCCATGGCACGCCGTTCCGGCGCGCCGTGGAGGAGGGCATCCTCGACACCTCCGCGCTCTCCCACGTGGGCACCCGCGGCCCGCTGTACGGCAAGCAGGACCTCGACGACGACGAGAAGATGGGCTTCGGCATCGTCACCTCGGCCGATGTGATGCGGCGCGGCGTGGACGAGGTCGCCGACCAGCTCCGCCAGCGCATCGGGGACCGCCCGCTGTACATCTCCATCGACATCGACGTGCTGGACCCCGCGCACGCCCCCGGCACCGGCACGCCCGAGGCGGGCGGCCTGACCTCGCGCGAGCTGCTGGAGATCATCCGCGGGCTGTCCTCCTGCAACCTGGTGTCGGCCGACGTCGTGGAGGTCGCCCCGGCCTACGACCACGCCGAGATCACCAGCGTGGCCGCCTCCCACACGGCGTACGAGCTGACGACGATCATGTCGCGGCAGATCGCCGCCGAGAAGGCGGGCGCGGCGGACAAGGCGTGACAGCCGCTGTCCGAGCCCCCTCCGGGCCGTTCCGGGTCATTTAGCCCGAACGGGTGAACTTGCCGAGCGCCCACGGGTCGGCCGCGGGGACCTGGTCCCTTCGGCCGACCACCGTGTGCGACCAAGTACGTACAAAGAATTGAAACAAAAGCACACTCCGCCGGTGTTGTGGATCGTGGTTCTCCGGACTTCCGGGGCGCCAGGTGAGCGAGCACGACGGAGGTAGACCGGTGACGGGGACGGGGACGGACCAGGCGCGCGACGACGGGGAGCGCCCGGGCTGGGCGCGGCGGCTGGCGGGGTACACCTGGCGCTACCGCCGCAACGTACTGCTGTCCCTCGGCTCGTCCCTGGTGGGCATGGCCGTCATGGCCCTGGTCCCGCTGGTCACCAAGCTGATCATCGACGATGTGATCGTCGCCGACCGCCGCCCGCTGGCCCCCTGGGCGGCGGTCCTGGTCGGCGCCGCGCTGGTGGTCTACGTCCTCACCTACATCAGGCGTTACTACGGCGGCCGGCTGGCCCTGGACGTCCAGCACGACCTGCGCACCGAGATGTACGGCTCGCTCACCGCGCTGGACGGCAGACGCCAGGACGAGCTCGACACCGGCCAGGTCGTCGGCCGGGCCACCAGCGATCTGCAGCTCATCCAGGGGCTGCTCTTCATGTTGCCGATGACCATCGGCAACATCCTGCTCTTCCTCGTCTCGCTGGTCGTGATGGCCACGCTCTCGCCGCTGCTGACGGTGGTCGCGCTGGCCGTCGCCCCGGCGCTGTGGTTCATCGCGCAGCTCAGCCGCAAGCGGCTGTTCCCCGCCACCTGGTACGCCCAGCAGCAGGCCGGCGCCGTGGCGGGCGTGGTGGACGGCGCCGTGACCGGCGTCCGCGTCGTCAAGGGGTTCGGCCAGGAGGCGCAGGAGTCGGCCAAGCTGCGCGAGGCGAGCCGCCGGCTGTTCGCGGGCCGGCTGCGCACCATCCGGCTCACCTCCCGCTACAACCCGGCGCTCCAGGCGGTCCCCGCGCTCGGCCAGGTGGCCATGCTGGCGCTCGGCGGCTGGATGGCCACCCGCGGCCAGATCACCCTCGGTACCTTCGTCGCGTTCTCCACCTATCTGGCGCAGCTCGTCGGGCCGGTGCGGATGCTCACCATGGTGCTGACCGTGGGCCAGCAGGCCCGTGCCGGCGTCGAGCGGGTGCTGGAGGTCATCGACACCGAGCCGGCCATCACCGAGCGCCCCGGCGCCCTGGAGCTGCCCGCCGACGCCCCCGCGACGGTCGAGTTCGACTCCGTGAGCTTCGGCTACGCGCCCGACCGACCGGTTCTGTCCGACTTCTCGCTCCGCGTCGAGCCCGGGGAGACGGTCGCCGTCGTCGGCGCGTCGGGCAGCGGCAAGTCCACCGTCTCCCTGCTGCTGCCGCGCTTCTACGACGTCTCCGCGGGCGCCGTACGGGTCGGCGGGCACGATGTGCGCGATCTGACCCTGGACTCGCTGCGCGCCGCGATCGGGATGGTGCCCGAGGACAGCTTCCTCTTCTCCGACACGGTCCGCGCGAACATCGCGTACGGGCGGCCGGACGCCACGGAGGAGAGCATCCGGGCCGCCGCGCGGGCGGCTCAGGCCGAGCGCTTCATCGCCGAACTGCCGGAGGGCTACGACACCGAGGTCGGCGAGCAGGGGCTGACCCTCTCCGGCGGCCAGCGCCAGCGGATCGCGCTCGCCCGGGCCATCCTCACCGACCCCCGCCTCCTGCTGCTGGACGACGCCACCTCGGCCGTGGACGCCCGCGTCGAGCACGAGATCCACGAGGCGCTGCGCGAGGTGATGGCGGGCCGCACCACCCTGCTCATCGCGCACCGCCGCTCGACCCTCGCCCTCGCCGACCGGATCGCCGTCCTCGACGGCGGCCGGCTGGCGGACCTGGGCACGCACGAGGAGCTCCAGGAGCGCTCGGCCCTCTACCGCAGGCTGCTGACCGACCCCGACGAGCTGGGCGGGGTCGAGCGGGACCCGGCCGGCCTCAGGTCGCCGGAGGGCCACCGCAGGGACGCCGGCCGCGGCGCGGGCCGCGAGGCCCACCGCCGTGACGTCGACCGGCGTGACGCCGACCGCCGCGAGGTGGACATCGCCGCCGACATCGACGTGGAGGCGGAGATCGACTCCGAGCCGGTGAACGCGCGGCGGCGCGTCGTCGACGGCGTGACCCCGGAGCTGTGGGGGCGCGGAGACGGAGCGCGCACGCCGGCGCGTGGCACGGCGGCGACGGCCCGGACCACGGCTGCCTCGGCTTCGGCGACCACGACCACGACCACGATCACGGGAGCCCCGGCCACCGCACCCGCCCCGGCCGCCGGCCCCGGAGCGGCCGGCGCCCTCGCCGGCTCGCCCGCCACCCCCGAGCTGCTCGCCCAGGTGGCCGCGCTGCCGCCCGCCGACGACCTCCCCGACGTGGACGAGGAGAAGGCGGCCCGCCCCGAGCGCGACTACGGCCTGCGCCAATTGCTCCGCGGCTTCGGCGGCCCCCTGCTGATCAGCCTGCTGCTGGTGAGCGCCGACGCGCTCGCGGGCCTGCTGCTGCCGGTGCTGATCCGGCACGGCATCGACGAGGGCGTGCGCCAGACGGCGCTGGGCGCCGTCTGGGCGGCCTCCGGCCTCGCCCTCCTGGTGGTCCTCGCCCAGTGGGCGGCGCAGTTCGGCGAGACCCGGATGACGGGCCGCACCGGCGAGCGGGTGCTCTACTCCCTCCGCGTCAAGATCTTCGCCCAGCTCCAGCGGCTCGGCCTCGACTACTACGAGCGCGAGCTGACCGGCCGGATCATGACCCGGATGACCACGGACGTGGACGCGCTGTCCACGTTCCTCCAGACGGGCCTGGTCACGGCCGTCGTCTCGCTGCTGACCTTCTTCGGCATCCTGGTCGCCCTGGTCGTCATCGACGCCGAGCTCGCCCTGGTCGTCTTCGCCACGCTGCCCGTACTGATCGTCGGCACGGTCTTCTTCCGCCGTCAGAGCGTCAAGGCGTACGAACTGGCCCGCGAGCGGGTGAGCGTCGTCAACGGCGACCTCCAGGAGAGCGTGGCCGGCCTCCGCGTCCTCCAGGCGTTCCGCCGCGAGGGCGTGGGCGCCGAGCGGTTCGCCGCCCGGAGCGACGCCTACCGCCGGGCGCGTGTGCGCGGTCAGTTCCTGATCTCCGTCTACTTCCCCTTCGTGCAGTTGCTGTCCTCGGTCGCGGCGGCCCTGGTCCTGGTCGTCGGCGCGGGCCGGGTGAGCGAGGGCACGCTGACGGCGGGTGCCCTGGTCGCCTATCTGCTCTACATCGACCTCTTCTTCGCCCCGGTGCAGCAGCTCTCCCAGGTGTTCGACGGCTATCAGCAGGCGACCGTGTCGCTGCGGCGCATTCAGGAACTGCTGCGCGAGCCCACCACGACCCCGGTGGCCGAGCGGCCGCGCCGGGTGCGGACGCTCCGCGGGGAGGTCGCCTTCGAGGGCGTCCACTTCCACTACGGCCCGGCCGACCAGCCGGAGGAGGCGCTCACCGGGATCGATTTGTCGATACCGGCGGGTCAGACGGTGGCCTTCGTCGGGGAGACCGGCGCCGGCAAGTCCACCCTGGTCAAGCTGGTGGCCCGGTTCTACGACCCGTCGTCCGGCCGGGTCACCGCCGACGGCGTGGACCTGCGCGAGCTCGACCCGACCGAGTACCGGCACCGGCTCGGAATCGTCCCCCAGGAGCCGTATCTGTTCCCCGGCACGGTCCGCGACGCCATCGCCTACGGCCGCCCGGACGCCTCCGACGCGGAGGTCGAGGCGGCGGCCCGCGCGGTCGGCGCCCACGAGATGATCGCCGCGCTGGACGGCGGCTATCTGCACGCCGTCGCCGAGCGGGGGCGCAATCTCTCCGCCGGCCAGCGCCAGTTGATCGCCCTGGCCCGGGCCGAGCTGGTCGACCCCGACATCCTGCTCCTCGACGAGGCGACGGCGGCGCTGGACCTGGCCACCGAGGCGCTCGTCAACCAGGCCACGGACCGGCTGGCCGGCCGGCGTACGACGCTGGTGGTGGCGCACCGGCTGACGACGGCGGCCCGCGCCGACCGGGTGGTGGTCATGGACCACGGCCGGGTGGTCGAGGACGGCACGCACACCGAACTGCTGGCCAGGGGCGGCCACTACGCCCGGCTGTGGCGAACCTTCGTGGGCGAGCCGGAGGTGACGGCGGCCTGAGCGGCGGCGGCCCCGCGCAGAAGCGTCCGCGGCATGGGCGGCGGCGGCCCCGCATGAGCGTGTCCGCGGCCTGAGCGGCGGCGGCCCCGCACAAGAGTGTCCGCGGCCCCGTCGAACGGGACCGCGGACACCGTGTGCCGTGCCGGGCGGCGCTCAGCGTGCGCCGGGGCGGGCCGTCAGCCGCCGGCCGCCTTGGAGAACTCCGTCACCAGCGCCTCGTCGAACGCCTTGAGGTCGTCCGGCTTGCGGCTCGTGATCAGCGTGTTCGGCCCGCCGGTGCAGACCTTCACCTGTTCGTCGACCCAGGTGGCCCCCGCGTTGACGAGGTCGGTGCGCAGGCTCGGCCACGAGGTCACGGTGCGCCCGCGCACCACGTCCGCCTCGATCAGCGTCCAGGGCCCGTGGCAGATCGCGGCCACCGGCTTGCCGGCGTCGAAGAAGCCCTTGACGAACGCGACGGCGCCCTCGTCCATGCGCAGGAAGTCCGGGTTGGCCACCCCGCCGGGCAGCACGAGCGCGTCGTAGTCGGCCACCGAGGCCGCCTCGACCGTCTCGTCCACCGGGAAGGTGTCGGCCCGGTCCAGGTGGTCGAACGCCTGAATCCGCCCCGTCTTCGTGGACACCAGCCGCGGGGTGCCGCCGGCGTCCCGGACCGCTTGCCACGGCTCGGTCAGCTCGACCTGCTCCGTGCCCTCGGGCGCCACGAGAAAGGCAACCTTCACGTCTCTCAGTCCTTTCGTTCGCATCGGGTGGACCCATGGGAGCCCCGGCGGCCCGGTGCGCTGCCCGGGCGGCGCGGGTGATCCCTGCGATCTCGATTCTGCGCCTACCCGGGCGGAAAGGGGCGAAACGGCCGCGCCGCCGGGTCCGCCGCAACCGTTCTCCGCCCCAGGGCGTCCGTAGGTCGGAACAGGTGTTCCCGCTTGACGAACATGTGTACGGGGGTGGCGCGGGTTCGCCGTACTGAGGACATCGAGGAGGCAGGGTGAGCACAGGCGTGGCACGGCGCCGCAGAACTCTCGGGATCACCGCCGCGCTGGCGACCGCCGCCGTGGCGCTCATCGGGCCGGGGGCCGCGCCGGCCGCCGCCGCCCCCACGGGCTGCCCCGGCCACCTGGCCCGCACCCTGGACCTGCCCAACGGCCAGGTGCGCGTCTACCGGAGCCACACCATGCGGTGCGCGATCACCTACACCCGTACGCCCGGCGTCCGCACCACCATGAGCGTCAGCATCCAGGCGCGCGGCGGCCGGCCTCAGGTGGACAGCGGCCGCTACACCCACCACGCGGGGCCGGTGCGGGCCTCGGCCGGGAACCGCTGTGTGCTGGTGCGCGGGCGGGTGGGCGACCACGTGGCGGACTCCGGCTGGACGCTCTGCTGAGAGCCCGCCCTCCGGCCGCGTCACGTCTGGTCACCGCCGGGCCCTCCCGGTAGGTTCGCCGCGACCTTTGCGAACCCAAGGGGAGGGCGAATGCGCAAGGCGCTCAGATGGACGGTGGCCCTGGCGGTGCTGATAGGCACGGCCGGCGCCACCGGGGGAACCGCCCATGCCGACGGCAGTGGGCGAGCGGCGGGAGCGGCCACCGCCGCGACGGCCGTCACGGACCCCACGACCCAGGACATCAAGGACCGTCTCCTCGCGATCCCGGGCATGAGCCTGGTCGAGGAGAAACCGGTCCCCGGATACCGCTACTTCGTCCTCCAGTACGAACAGCCGGTCGACCACCGGCGGCCGTACAAGGGCACCTTCAAGCAGCGGGTGACCGTACTGCACAAGGGCACGGACCGGCCGACGGTCTTCCACACCTCCGGCTACAACGTCTCCACCAACCCCACCCGCAGTGAGCCGACCCGCCTGGTCGACGGCAACCAGGTGTCCATGGAGTACCGGTACTTCACCCCCTCCCGGCCCGAGCCCGCCGACTGGTCGAAGCTCGACATCTGGCAGGCGGCCACCGACCAGCACCGCGTCTTCGCCGCCCTCAAGCCGATCTACGGCAAGAACTGGCTCTCCACGGGCGGCAGCAAGGGCGGCATGACGGCCACCTACTTCCGGCGCTTCTACCCCCGGGACATGGACGGCACCATCGCCTACGTCGCCCCGAACGACGTCAACGACCGCGAGGACTCCGCCTACGACCGGTTCTTCGCGAGCGTCTCGACCCAGGAGTGCCGGACCGCGCTCAACACCATCCAGCGCGAGGCCCTGCTGCGCCGCACCGAGATGACCGACCGGTACCGGGCGTGGGCCGAGAAGAACGGTTCCACCTTCCACACCGTCGGCAGCCTCGACAAGGCGTACGAGAGCGCCGCGCTCGACCTCGTCTGGGCCTTCTGGCAGTACAGCTCCGAGAAGGACTGCGCCAAGGTGCCCGCCCGCACGGTCTCGACCGACGAGCTCTACGCCTACGTGGACGCCATCTCGGGCTTCGCCTCCTACACCGACCAGGGGCTCGCCCCCTACACGCCGTACTACTACCAGGCGGGCACCGAACTGGGCGCGCCGACCGTGCGCAACCCCCACCTCAAGGGCCTGCTGCGCTACCCCGGGTACTTCACCCCGCGCGCCTATGTGCCCCGTGACATCCCCATGAAGTGGCGGCACGGCGTGATGCGGGACGTGGACCACTGGGTGCGCCACCACAGCGAGCGGATGCTGTTCGTCTACGGGGAGAACGACCCGTGGGGTGCCGAGCCGTTCGAGCTGGGCAAGGGCGCCAAGGACGGCCATGTGTTCACCGCCCCGGGCGCCAACCACGGGGCCAACATCGAGAAGCTGGCGCCCGAGGACAGGGCCAGGGCGACCGCGGCGGTGCTCTCCTGGGCCGGTGTGGCCCCGGCGGCCGTCCAGCGCGGTGACGACCAGGCGGCCAAGCCGCTGGCGCCGTACAACAAGGCGCTGGACCGGGCCCAGGACGACCGGCGGACGACCCTGCGGCCGTAGGACACCGGCCGAAAACGGGCCCGGGGCCCTCGGCCAGGGCCAGGCCCCGGAAGCGGCGCCCGCCGCCCTGTGACGCTCTCAGAGGCGGCGGGCGCAGCCCACCGGCCGCTCGCCGCCCACGTCCACGTACAGGGCCGTCGAGGGCGGGCACCGGTCCCGGGACGGCACCGTGACCGTCAGCCGGAACTCCGGTGCCCGCTCGCCCGACCCGTCGCAGGCGGTCTCCTTCACCTCGTGGTGCCGCGCCGCGTACAGGCAGTCGCCCACGACGGTGCGGGGGCCGCCGCCCCCGCCCGGGTCGCCGGGGTGCGGGGGGCGCAGATTGCGCATGCAGGCGTAGCCCTGCGGGACCCGGCCGTCGCCGTCCTCGTCGACGGCCGGCCGGTGCTCGGTGATGTGCAGGACGAAGTCCGTGTGCTCCGGGCAGCGCGGGCCCGCCACCTGCCGGCCCTCGTACCGGGCGACGACCCGGGCCACCGCCCGCGCGCCGGCGCACGGGGCCTCCGCGAAGCCCTCCCCGGCGCGCCGGCCGCACTCGCCCTCGCCCAGGAACGTGGCGCCGTAGCCGGAGGGCTGCGGCGAGACGGACCGCCGGGGCGCGTCGGCCGGCGGGCCCCCAGGGGCGCCGCCCGGCTCGCGCTGACAGGCGGACAGGGCCAGGAGCGCGGCGAGCGCCCCCAGCCACAGCGACAGCCCCCCGTGCGCCCGCATGACGGCCCCCGTCCCGTTCCCGGCTCCCAGCGTGGCCCGGTGCCGCGGGTCGCGCCAGGCGCGCGGGGGCGCATGGGGCCGGTTGGCGGAGGCGCGCGGGAGGCGCACCGTAGCGATCAGTACGACAGGCCGTACCCCATGCCGTACAGCGGCTGGTCCGGCGCGTCCGCCCGGGGCACCACCACCGGGAGCGCCCCGCTGGGCCGCGCCCGGCCCGCGATCACCCGGGCCGCGGCGCGCAGTTCGACCTCCGTCCAGGAGTAGCTCACCAGGGACGCGCGCAGGCCCGTGTCGGTGAGCCGGGCGATGTCGTACGGGTTCCTGATGGCCAGGTGCACCACCGGCACCCCGGTCGCGGCGAGCGCCGCCACCAGGGCGCGCTGCGCCGAGCCGGCCCCCACGTTGTACGTCGTCACCAGGACCGCGTCCCGGCCGCGCGCCGCCGCCACGGCCTCGTCGATCTTCGCCTGGGTGGGCTCGGGGCGGGTGCCGGTCGATGTCGTCAGCGCGGTGGCGGTGTGCCCCAGGGCGGACAGCTCGCGCGCCAGTACGGCGGTCGGCGGGCCACCGGTCCCGGTGGGCGGCGCCGGATCGACCCCGGCCACCAGCACGCTCCGGTGGCGCCGGCGGGACAGCGGCAGCAGCGGACGGCCCGCCGTGGCCTCGTTGACCAGGAGAGTCGTCGTCCGCTCCGCGATCCGGTCGGCGCCGGCCCGATGCGGCCGGGAACCCACCGTACGGTCCACGCCCGCATGGGTGACATAGGGGTCGCGGAAGAGGCCGAGGCGGGCCTTGAGCCGCAGGATGCGCAGCAGCGACCGGTCCAGCCGGTCCCGGCCGATCTCGCCCTCCCGTACGGCGCGCAGTACTGCCGGCCAGGCGATCCGGATGTCCGGCGGGTTCAGCAACTGGTCGACGCCGGCCGCGAGCGCCAGTACGGGCACCCGGTCGTCCCCGTACTTCTGCCGCACACCCGCCATGCCGAGCGAGTCCGTGACCACCACTCCGTCGTAGCCGAGCCGCTCGCGCAGGATGCCGGTGAGGATGGGCCGGGAGAGGGTGGCCGGGTCGTCGGCGGGGTCGAGGGCCGGGAACAGCAGATGGCCCGTCATGATCGAGTCGATGCCGGCCTCGATCGCGGCCAGGAAGGGCGGCGCGTCGAGCCGTTCCCACTCCTGCCGGCTGTGGGTGATGAGCGGGATGTCGTAGTGGCTGTCCTTGGTCGTGTCGCCATGGCCGGGGAAGTGCTTGGCGGTGGCCGCGACCCCGACCCCCTGGTACCCCCGCACCTGCGCGGCGACGAGGCGGGCGACGGCGCGCGGGTCGGCGCCGAAGGAGCGCACGCCGATCACCGGATTGGCGGGGTTCACATTGACGTCGGCGACCGGGGCGTAGTTCTGCCGGATGCCCATCGCGGCCAGCTCCGCGCCGGCGATCCGGGCCGCCGCGCGGGCGTCGGCGGGGGAGGCGTGCGCCCCCAGCGCCATGGCGCCCGGCACGGCGGTGGCGGGCGCCCCTATGCGGGCGACGACGCCGTGCTCCTGGTCCGTGGAGATCAGCAGCGGTACGGGGGTGGGCTGGGCCAGGCCGGCCCGCTGGATGCCGTTGGACAGATCGGCGATCTGGTGGGGGTCGCGGGTGTTGTGCGCCCAGCCGAAGTAGATGATGCCGCCGACGTGGTACTTCGCGATCAGTTCGGCGGCGTTGGAGACGCCCAGCTCCTTCTGGTTCAGGGCGACGTCGGCGGGGTCGGGGGCGGTGGCCGAGTGGCCGTACACCCGCATCACGAAGAGCTGGCCGACCTTCTCCTCGGGGGACATCCGGGCGATGAGACCCATGAGCTCCGCGCGGTCGGGAGCGTCGGCGGGGCCGGTTTCCTCGAGGGGCGCTCTTCGGCGCGCCGCGGCGCCGGCGGAGGCGCCGTCGGCGGCGAGCAGCGCCGCGGTGGCCGAGGCCGCGGAGGCGGCGAGCACGGCGCGGCGGGAGGGGGCGGGGCCGCCCGGGGG
>NZ_JBPQTV010000096.1:0-20543 GCF_051386515.1 Streptomyces sp. URMC 123
GGAGCAGGGGGCGGGAGGGTGTGGCGCACCTCTTCGCGTTCTGGGAGAGCCGGTCGTTCTACGACTCCTTCATGGCGCGTTCCCACCAGCGCCTGGCGGCCGGGCAGGCGGGGACCTTCCACTCGGCCCAGGCCCGGCTGTTCGAGTACCGCTTCGATGTGAAGGTCGGGTTCGAGCCGACCTTCGCGGACGCGGACGTGGCGCGCGTGGCCCACTGCCGCGTTCACGACGACCGGGTGGATCACTTCATAGCCATGCAGGAGAAGGTCTGGAACCCGGCGATGGCCGGCTCGCCGGGCATGGTGCGCGGGGTGTTCGGGGAGGCGCCGGACCGGGAGTTCCTGGTGCTCTCCCTGTGGAACTCCGCGGGCGAGCACGGCAAGTACCGCGCCGAGCGCGTCGAACGGCTGGCGCTGCGGGCGCGGATCGAGGCGGATGTGGCGGCGCTCGCGGGGGACGTCGTCGATCTTGAGCCCTCCTGGACGGTGTGACGGTTCGCGCCCGCTCCAGGCGATGCGGTCCTCGGGGCCGCACGGCCCTCGCGTTCGGTCAGGGGGCGACGAACGCGCCGGCGGCGACGGCCGCCGCCGTGGCCCGTGCCGCCTGGTCGGCCACGGCCTCGTCGGCGGGCTCGTGGGTGATGAACAGCCGGAAGAACAGCGGCGCCGAGACCGCCCGTACGACCGCCCCCGCGTCCGTACCCTCCGGTGCCTCCTCGCGCCGTACGGCCCGTTCGACGATCGCCTCGCAGCGGGTGAACCGCTCGCCGTAGAAGGACTTCAGGGCGTCCGCGGCCCGCTCCGACTGGACGCCGGCCGCGATGAAGGCGGACGGCGCCGCGGCGGCCGCCGGATCGGTGAAGGTCGCGAGGGTCTCCCGGGCCAGGGCCCGCAGATCGCCGAGGAGCGAACCGGTGTCGGGCGGGGTCCAGCTGTCCTCGCCGGCGAGCTCGAGCGCGTCGGCGACCAGTCCCTCGACCCCGCCCCACCGGCGGTAGAGCGTGGTCTTGTGGACGCCGGAGTGCTCGGCGACGTACTCGACGGTCAGGCCCGGATAGCCGTGCTCGGCGAGCCCGGCCAGGACGGCGTCGCGTACGGCCGCACGGGTGCGGGCGGTTCGGCCGCCGGGGCGCGCGGTGCCGGGGCGGGCCGCGCCGGGGGGCGGGGTGGCGGGCGGAGGGGTGCTTCCGGAAGTCAATTGCAACTCCTGTTGCGTTAGGGCGGGCGCGTGTGCCACCATCATCGTAATGCAACTTCCGTTGCATTTGTGTGAGTGAACGAGAAATCGGGGGTGGCCGTGCCTACTCAGATCGCTCTGCGCGGCGTTGCCAAGTCCTATGGCGACCGCTCGCTGCTGGACGACGCGTCCCTCACGGTCCGCCCCGGCGAGCGGGTCGGCATCGTGGGGGAGAACGGCGCGGGCAAGTCGACCGTGCTGCGCATCCTCGCCGGCGTCGAGTCGCCCGACGACGGAGAGGTCGTCGTCACGGCCGAGGGAGGCGTCGGCCATCTCGGCCAGACCCCCGCGCTCGCCCCGGAGGAGACGGTCCGGGACGCCGTCGACGCCGCGCTCGCCGACCTCCGTGCCCTGGAGGGCCGCCTGCGCGAACTGGAACCGGCGCTCGCCACCGCGGACGCCGGCCGGCTGGCCGAGTACGGTGACGTGCTGACCGCGTTCGAACTGCGCGGTGGGTACGAGGCGGACGCCCGGGTGGAGAAGGCACTGCACGCGCTGGGGCTGGCCCGCATCGGCCCCGAGCGCCGGCTCGGCAGCCTCTCCGGGGGCGAACAGGCCCGGCTCGGCCTGGCGTGTCTGATCGCCGCCGCCCCCGAGGTCATGCTGCTCGACGAGCCGACCAACCACCTGGACGCGCCGGCCCTCGAATGGCTGGAGACGGCCCTGCGGGCGCACCGCGGCACGGTGGTCGCCGTCTCGCACGACCGGGTCTTTCTGGAACGGGTGGCGACGGCGATCGTGGAGGTCGACGCCGAACGCCGGACGCTCGTCCGCTACGGCGGCGGGTTCGGCGGCTTCGTCGAGGAGAAGGCGGCGGCCCGCAAGCGCTGGGAACAGCGCTACGAGCGCTGGTGCCAGGAGATGGCGGACCTCACCGCGTACGCCGCCACCACCGCCCACCGGGCCGCGCCGGGCCGGGCGATGAAGGACAACAACAAACTCGCCTACGACCGCGCCAAGGGCCGGGTCCAGTCCTCCATAGCCACCCGGGTGCGCAACGCCCAGGAGCGGCTGCGCCGACTGCGCGAGGCCCCCGTGCCCCGCCCGCCCGAGCCCCTGCGGTTCACCGCGCGACCGCAGGCCACGGACGCCAGCGGCGAGCTGGTCGTGCTGGAGGGCGTGCGGGTCGGGGGCCGGCTGGCCGTGGACCGGCTCGCCGTCGCCGCGGGGGAGCGGCTGCTGATCCATGGCCCGAACGGCGCCGGCAAGACCACCGTGCTGCGCCTGATGGAGGGTGCCGTGGAACCGGACAGCGGCAGGGTGCTGCGCCGGGGGAGCATCGGACACCTCGCGCAGGAGGAGACGGTGGTCCGTCCGCGGGAGAGCGTGCTCGCGGCCTTCGGTCGGGGGCTGGCCGGCACCGAGGAGGAGCTCGCCGACCGGCTGCTGTCGTACGGCCTGTTCAGAAGCCGGGACCTGACCGTGCCCGTGGGTGCCCTCTCCGTGGGGCAGCGGCGCCGGCTGGCTCTCGCCCGGCTGCTCGCCCGCCCCGCCGATCTGCTGCTGCTCGACGAGCCCACCAACCACCTCGCGCTCGATCTGGTGGAGGAGGTCGAACAGGCCCTCGACGAGTGGCCGGGCGCCCTGGTGGTGGTCTCGCACGACCGCCTGCTGCGGAAGCGCTTCACCGGTCGCCGATGCGAGATGCGCGACGGGCGTCTCATCGGGTGACGAATGCCCTCCGCCGGGCGCCGAACGGCTCCCGGCGAGGGCGCCGCGACCCGCTAGAGTGCACACCGATGACCGCTGATCCGACACTCCTTCGACGCTGTGCCCGACCCCTCGCCAGCCTGCGCGGGCTGGCGGTGGGAGACGCCCTGGGCTCCCAGTTCTTCGTGCCGGCGAACTATGCCGCGCTCAAGCGGCGGGAGCTGCCCCCCGGCGACTGGCAGTGGACGGACGACACCGAGATGGCGTGCTCGGTGCTGCGCGTGCTGATCGAACACGGCCGGGTGGACCAGGACGCGCTGGCCACCTCCTTCGCCGAGCACCATGACTTCGACCGCGGCTACGGCCCGGCGGTCAATCGCATGCTGCGGCTGATCAGGGAGGGAGGCGACTGGCGGGAGCTGTCCGCCGCCCTCTTCAACGGCCAGGGCTCGTGGGGCAACGGCGCTGCCATGCGCATCGCTCCGCTGGGCGCCTGGTACGCCGGCGACCCGGAGCAGGCCACACATCAGGCGGAGATCTCCTCCTACACCACGCACCAGCACCGGGAGGCGGTCGCCGGGACGATGGCGGTGGCGGCCGCCGCCGCGGTGGTCGCCGACCCGGCCGGCCACGGTGGCCCGGAGAAGCTGCTGGACGCGGTGATCGCGCTGGTGCCGCGCAGCGCCGTGCAGGCGGGGCTGCGCCGGGCGCGGGACATGCTCGACTACGCCGACGCGAGCACGGTGGCGGCCGTTCTCGGCTCGGGCCGGCGCACCAGCGCCCATGACACCGTGCCATTCACCCTGTGGGCCGCCGCCCGGCACCTGGGGAACTTCGAGAACGCGTTCTGGACCACCGCGCAGGTGGGTGGGGACGTGGACACCACCTGTGCGATCGTCGGCGGCATCGTCGCGGCGGCGGAGGGTGGGGAGCCACCGGCCCCCTGGCTGGAGCGCACGGAGCCGCTGCCCGAGTGGCTCCCCTCGCTCGCACGCCAGTCGAATTCCGGTTGATCATTCGCCACTGCGATCCATGGGTGCTCTCCGAGGTGGGGGTGGTCAGGGTTGTGTGGTCTGGGGTGGCCCGGGGGATGGGGTATTCGCCCGATGGGCAGGGCACCTGACTTCGTGGACGGCGCGCGGAGTTGGAGTGTCCGGACGCTACGGTTCCGGAGGTGGCCGGCGTGCCTGTCCGGCTCAGGTGGAGCTTCGGACGCGTGGTTTGCAGCGGGCTTGCGCCTGTGAATCAGGGTTCGATCGTGGATTCCGCTTCGGTGCTGTGTCGAGAGAGATGGCGGCTGGCGGGCACATGAGTCGACTCCCGCCTGTCATCGCCGATGGCGGGCGGCGTACCCTGGCTGCGCCATGCCCTACGAACCGCCCACTCACAGCGTCGAGCGCTCACTGCGCGCCACCACCGGCGCGAAGATCGTCGCAGGTGTCGACGAGGTCGGCCGCGGCGCCTGGGCGGGTCCGGTCACCGTCTGCGCCGCGATCACCGGACTGCGCCGCCCTCCCGAGGGCCTCACCGACTCCAAGCTCCTGACCCCCAGACGCCGTACGGAACTGGCGACGGACCTGGAGAAGTGGGTCACCGCGCACGCGCTCGGCCACGCGTCACCCGAGGAGATCGACGACCTCGGCATGACGGCCGCCCTGCGGCTGGCCGCCGTGCGGGCGCTGGAGGCGCTGCCGGTCCGGCCCGACGCGGTGATCCTGGACGGCAAGCACAACTACCTGGGCGCACCCTGGACGGTCCGTACCGTCATCAAGGGCGACCAGTCGTGTGTGGCGGTCGCCGCGGCCTCGGTGATCGCCAAGGTCCGGCGGGACGCCATGATGGCCGAACTCGGCCTGGCCCACGCGGACTTCTGCTTCGAGGCCAACGCGGGGTATCCCTCCCCGGTGCATCGGGCGGCGCTCGAGGCACTGGGGCCGACGCCCCACCACCGGGTCTCCTGGGCCTATATGGACGCGCTGCCCCGCTGGCAGCACCTCAAAAAGGCGCGGGTCGGCGTGCCGGCCACGGCCGCCGAAATTGGGGGGCAACTCGGCTTCGACTTCTGACAGAGTCCCTGCCGCGGGCAGTACCCCCCACCCGCCGATGCGGACCGCACCGGCGTTTGATAGACATCAGCTCATGCCTCTCATCCCCGAGGAGCCTCAGATTCACGAGAGTGTCCCGGGTCCCCGCGCGACGCCGGCCGCAGGCCGCACCGCGCCGACCCCTCGTCCTGTTCCCGGCCCCGGCCCCCGCCCTGCCGCACCGTCGCGGCCCGGCAAGCCCGGCCCCCCGCGCGGTCCCGTCGCCACACCGCCGCAGCGCGGCCCGCGGGACTCCGCGAAGACCGCCGCCCCGGCGGACACGGCCCCGCAGCTCCAGCTGATCCCCGCCTCGGCGGAGGGCGCGCTGGACGCCGCCGACGAAGCAGTCGACCTGCTGCTGGACTCCGGCCGCGCGCCCAGCGACATCCTGGTGGTGACCACCGGCGAGCCGCACCCCTGGGCCGCGCACGAGCTGTCCTTCGGTGAGGCGTCGTACTGGGCTCAGCACGACGCCCGTGAGGACGTCTTCTACGTCGCCGCCGACGCGGTCGGCCGCGCGGCCGCACGGCCGGTCGTGGTGGTCGCCGTCAACGGTGGCGCGGACGACGCCGCGGCCCGGGCGCTGCCCACCGCCATGACGCGGGCCGGCGTCCTGCTGGTCATCTGCGGCGACCCGCAGCGCATCAACGCCGCGCTGGGCGCCGGCGTCTGAGGCCGATGCCGGGCCGGTGGCACCGGCCGCCCCCTCAACGGGCGGTCGGCGCCCAAGCGCCCGGCCCGGCCCGGTGGGTCCGCCACCGACATTGACGTCGACGCTTCGACGTCAGCGGGCCGCCGTGCGGAGCTGGGCCTCCGGTGCCCCGCCCGCCGAACGCGACGGCCAGGAGTCACCGCCGTCCAGGATCTCGCCCTCGGCGCCCAGTCGAGGAGCCCTGGAGTGGGAGTTCGGGCGCCGCCCGCCCCGGCCCTCGCCCAGCACCTGCCAGCCACCGCGCGTCAGCGTGATGTACGCGCCGCAGCGCAGCCCGTGCAGGGTGCAGGCGTCCCGCAGCCCCCACATCCACGCGCCGTCCTCCTCCGTCCACCGGGCGTCTCCCTCCCGGCAGTACAGCAGGACGGCGGTGCGAACCGGCGAGCGCCGCCGCAGGTCGTGCGGAATGATCCGGCGCAACTGGTCCAATAGCGCGTTGCGGCACTCCCAGCCGTCGGCCGCCCCGGCGCGCCGGGTGAAGGACGCGCTGGCCGTCACCCGCTCCTCGGGGTCGAGCACGGCCACGACCGCGGTCGAGGGGGTCGGCACATGACGGGCGTGGAGCCCGATGACCACCTCGCGCGGGTTGCGCAGCAGGGGGATGCCGGCCGCCGCCCACTCGGCCGGCTCCAACAGCCGCGCCAGCCGGGAAGCGGAGTCGGCGGACGAGGGCAACAAGGCTTCCCGAGATGGAGCGAAGCCAAGGGTCATGGTCCTCCCTTCGTCTGCGTCGCCCGCGGAGGGGCAGGAGGCGTGCACGGGAGCGCACCACGCACAGCTCTCCCGTGTCCGAGTCCGGGTGGGTGCGGGAAGCAGCTCCAATTCTTGCCGCCCCTACTGGCAGGCGGCAATGAGCACTTGACACCGGCCGACCGGTATCGACCGGTGCGCCTTCTATATTCCTGCCCCTCTCGAGGACGGGTGACGCGACTTCGCCCCCTCCCGTGGCGACCCATCCGGCACTCCGGCCCTGCCCGTCACCCCTGGACGGCCAGCACCAGCGGAAACACCCCCTTCGCCCCCGCCTTCCGCAACAGCCGGGCGGCCACCGCGAGCGTCCACCCGGTGTCGGCCAGATCGTCCACGAGCAGCACCGGACCGTTGGCCTCCGACAGGGCGCGGGCCAGCTCGGGGGGCACGGTGAGCGCACCGTGCAGCGCCCGCAGCCGCTGCGCGCTGTTGGTGCGCGGCACCCGGGTGTCCGCGCCCTCCGCGTACGACAGCCCGCCCAGCAGAGGCATCCGGCCGATCGAGGCGATCCGCTCGGCGAGCGAGTGGATCAGCTGGGGGCGGGTGTGCGAGGCCACCGTCACGACACCGACCGGCCGCGGCGGTGCGTCGGGCGCCCCGGAGGCCCAGCCCCCCGGCCCCCTGGCCCAGTCGGCGAGCACGGTGACGACGGCGTTCGCCACATCGTCCGGCACGGGGGCGTCCGGGCTCTGCGGGGCGAGGAGCGGACGCAGCCGGTTGCCCCAGCCGATGTCGGAGAGCCGGCCCAGGGCGCGTCCCGGCTCGGCCTGTTCCCCCGGGGCGATCCTGCCCTTGAGGTCGACGCCCACCGCGGCGAGGCCGGTGGGCCACATGCGCCGCGGCTCGATCTCCACCCCGGGGCGGCCCAGCTCGCCGCGGGCGGCCTCCAGCGCCGCGGCGGACACCTCCGCCGTGAACCGGGCGCCCGCGCAGTTGTCGCACCGCCCGCAGGGAGCCGCGGCGTCGTCGTCCAACTGCCGCCGCAGATACTCCATGCGGCAGCCGGTCGTGGTGGCGTACTCCCGCATGGCCTGCTGCTCGGCCTCCCGCTGGCGCGCCACCCAGGCGTAGCGCTCGGCGTCGTACGCCCACGGCCGGCCGGTCGCCGTCCAGCCGCCGCGCACCCGGCGCACGGCGCCGTCCACGTCCAGCACCTTGAGCATGGTCTCCAGCCGCGAGCGCCGCAGATCCACCTGGGGTTCGAGCGCGGGCAGGGAGAGGGGGCGATCGGCGTGGGCGAGCACATCGAGGGTTCGGCGGACCTGCTCCTCGGAGGGGAAGGCCAGGGAGGCGAAGTACCGCCAGATCGCCTCGTCCTCCTGACCCGGCAGCAGCAGCACCTCGGCGTGCTCGACCCCTCGGCCGGCCCGGCCGACCTGCTGGTAGTAGGCGATGGGGGAGGACGGAGAGCCCAGGTGCACCACGAAGCCCAGATCGGGCTTGTCGAACCCCATGCCGAGGGCGGAGGTGGCGACGAGGGCCTTGACCCGGTTGGCGAGCAGATCCGCCTCCGCGGCGCGGCGGTCGGCGTCCTCGGTCTTGCCGGAGTAGGAGGCGACGGTGTGGCCGCACTGCCGGAGGAAGGCGGTCACCTCTTCCGCGGCGGCCACCGTGAGGGTGTAGATGATCCCGGAACCCGGGAGTTCATGGAGGTGGTCGGCGAGCCAGGCCAGGCGGTGGGCGGCGTCCGGAAGCCGCAGAACGCCCAGGCTCAGGCTCTCCCGGTCCAGCGGCCCTCGCAGCACCAGGGTCTCGGCGGCCCCGTCGCCGGTGCCCAACTGGTCGGCGACATCGGAGGTGACCCGCGCGTTGGCCGTCGCGGTGGTGGCGAGCACGGGGACCCCGGGCGGCAGTTCCGTCAGCATGGTGCGCAGCCGACGGTAGTCCGGGCGGAAGTCATGGCCCCAGTCGGAGATGCAGTGGGCCTCGTCGACCACCAGCAGGCCCGTGGTCGCGGCCAGCTTGGGCAGCACCTGGTCGCGGAAGTCGGGGTTGTTGAGCCGCTCGGGGCTCACCAACAGCACGTCCACCTCCCCGGCGGCCACCTCCGCCTGAATGGCGTCCCACTCCTCCGGGTTGGAGGAGTTGATCGTGCGCGCCTGGATGCCCGCGCGCTCGGCGGCCTCCACCTGGTTGCGCATGAGGGCCAGCAGGGGGGAGACGATGACGGTCGGGCCACTGCCCCGGGAGCGCAGCAGGGCCGTGGCGACGAAGTACACCGCCGACTTGCCCCAGCCGGTGCGCTGCACGACCAGCGCCCGGCGCCGGTCGGCGACCAGCGCTTCGATCGCACGCCACTGGTC
Source organism: Streptomyces sp. URMC 123 (assembly GCF_051386515.1). Lineage (NCBI taxonomy): Bacteria > Bacillati > Actinomycetota > Actinomycetes > Kitasatosporales > Streptomycetaceae > Streptomyces > Streptomyces sp. URMC 123. Next base: position 8,736 of record NZ_JBPQTV010000096.1, read on the forward strand.
CTCCCGCAGGCGGGCGGTTCCGTCGGGGGCGCCGACGAGGCGGGAGAGGACGGCGTCCGCGGCTGATCGAAGGTCTTCGTTGCTCATGCCCCCATGCAACCCGATGGCACCGACAGCGCGCGAACGCGCTGTCCACAGGGCCGGTAATTAATACGATCATCGGTTCAGGAGTTATCCACAGGGCTACCGGTCCCGGGCCGGGCGCGGGACCGTCGGGGCATGAGCAAGCACATCGACTCCCCCCAGCCGCCCGCCGAGGGCCAGGTCACCCTCCGCACGCCCGCCGAGCTCGCCGACGCCCTCCCCTTCCTGATGGGGTTCCATCCGACCGACAGCGTGGTCATGGTCGCCGTGCACGGCGACCGCGGACGCTTCGGAGGCCGACTGCGCCTCGGCATTCCGCCCGTGCGGGAGGAATGGCCCGACGTGGCCGATCAACTCGCCGAATGCCTCATCACCGGCAGCGAGAAGCGCGCGACCCGGCCCGACGGCGTCATCGTCTTCCTCTGCCAGGACCCGGAGGGCGCCGAGACCGGCCGGGAGGTGATGGAGCGGCTCCGGCCGCTGGCCCAGCGGCTGCGGACGGCATGCGGCGCGCGCGACGTCCCGGTGCTGGAGGCGCTGTGCATCTCGGACGGCCGCTACTGGTCCTACTGCTGCCCGGACCAGCGCTGCTGCCCCCGCGAAGGCGCGCCCCTGGCGCTACCCGGGACCTCCGTGATGGCGGCGGCCGCCGCCTACGCGGGCATCCAGGTGCGCGGTTCCCTGCGTGAGATGGAGGCCCGGTTCGCGCCGCTGACCGGCCCCCGCGCCCGAGCCCAGGAAGAAGCGCTCGACGCGGCCGCCGTCGAACTCGTGCCGCGCATCCTGGGCGGCGTGGACACCGAGACCGTGCGCGGGGAGACCATGGCCCTGGCCGAGCGGCTGCTGAAGCGATTCGAGCAAGCCCCCGCGCCGGACGGGCGAGGAGTCCACGCGGCCGACGCACGGGACGACGGCCTCCTGGAACCGCACGAGGCCGCCACCCTCCTCCTCGGCCTCCAGGACCGCATGGCCCGGGACCGCGCCGCCGAGTGGATGGAGGGCCCGGAGGCCGAGCCGGCGCTGAGGCTGTGGCGCGCCCTCGCCCGGCGGTGCGTGGGTGCCTATGTCGATCACGCCGCGCCCCCACTCACCCTGGCCGGGTGGGTGTCGTGGTCCCTGGGCGACGGGCCCACGGCCCGGGTGGCCCTTGCCCTCGCCCTGCGCCGCGACCCCGACTATCTGTTCGCCAAGCTCCTCCACCAGGCGGCGAACGACGGCATGGACCCCGAGATGTTGCGGCACTGCCTGCGCCAGGAACGGGCCGACCGCTCGGCCGCGTCGAACGCCCCGTGCGACACCGAGGTGCCGGGACCGAGCACCGCACCGGAGGCGAGCGGCCGAGCGGACCGCGCCGACAGGCGGGCGCGGACGGCGCGGCGGGACGCCCGAGGCGCGGTCGTCTCACCGCCCACGCCCGGGGCGCCGCGCAGCCGTACTCGCCCCGGCACCGGCCCCGCCGCCCGCCGTCGGGTCCCCCGCGGCTCCGGCCGCCGAGGAGCGCGCAACTGCCGATAGGACCCGCCACGGCGGCCAGCCGCTTCCGTGCCACCGCCCGCCGCGGGGCCACGCGGAGTCGCCCGCACTCCGGAGTGCGCCGGGCGCGCCTGCGGCGCGGGACCGCTGCCCCGGTCCCTTCCCCCGAGGGGATACGAACGGGGTACGACGGGCCGGCGGCGGGCTGCGACGGCTCTCCCGGCGGCGTACGGCGGCCCGCCCGCTGGAGGACGACCGGTCCTCCCGGCATTCCGTTCCTCCCCCCGGCGGGTCCCGCCCCGGCTCCCGGCGGGTTACGGCCCGGCTCGCCGGGTGGTCGCACCGCCCGGCCGGTGCGGCGGCGACCCGGTCGGACGATCCCAGCGTGACCAGGACAGGTGCGCAGCCGTTCACCTGTGTGGCGTAACTCGTAGTGAAAGCCGCGATGTGAGGGAGCGCAGAGAGTGCAAGGCATGGTTTCCACCACCCAGCCGAGCAACCGCCCGGCCCCGCCCTCGCGGGCGCCGGGGGCTCGGGCCCCCGACCCCCAGCCGGTGCACGCGGCCCTCATCTGCGTCGCCGCGCCCGCCATGGCGGCCTCGCCCGACCATGGCCAGCTGTCCGGCCAGGGCCTGGATGGCTTCTACCGCTCGGGGCGGCGCGTGCTGTCGCGCTGCCGGCTGCGGGTCGCGGGAGCCGAGCCACTGCCGGTCCAGGGCAGGCTCCTGGGCGCGGACCGGGCGCGCTTCGTCAGCACCGTCCGCACCCCGGCGGACGCCGGGCCGGACCCGACGGTCATGGTCGAACGCGTTCGCCACGCCGGCGGTACGGAACGGATCACCCTGCGCAGCGCCGCCACCCGCCCGCTCCGCCTCCCGGTGGAGCTGGCCCTGGGCACCGACCTCGCCGAACTCGGGGCCGTCGCCGCGGGCCGGTCGGGCGGAGAGCTGACCGCCAGCGTGCACGACGGAGGAATGCGCTGGTCGGCGGCGGGTGCCCAGACGATCGTGACCACGGAGCCGGCGCCTGACGACACCTTGGCCTCGGCGGGGCTGCTCCGCTGGGACGTGGAGCTCGCGCCGGGCGACTCCCACACCATCGAGGTGCACATCCGGCTGGATCACCCCGGCTCCGCACCGGCGACGGCGGCGGCGCCCGGCACCTTCACGGACACGCGGGCGAGCTGCGACGACACCCGGGCCGAGGAGTTGTTCCGCACCAGCCTGGACGACCTCGACGCCCTGCGCCTGCGTGATCCCGTCGTCCCCACGGATGTTCACCTGGCCGCCGGAGTGCCCTGGCGCTGCGGACTCGCCCCGGCCGAGGCCCTGTGGGCGGCCCGGATGACCCTTCCCCTGGGCACCCGCCTGGCGGCCGGCACCCTGCGCACTCTCGCCCGCGCCCAGCACACCGGCCCCGGGGCCGACGGCGGCCGCCTGCCCGGAGCACTGCGCCACGCCGGACCGCATCTGCCCCCCGGCTGCACCGGCGTGGAAGCCACACTGCTGTTCCCCACCGTCCTCGCCGAGGCCCGCCGATGGGGCCTGCCGGATCAGGAGGTCGAGCCCCTGCTGCCCGCCATGGAGCGGTGTCTGCGGTGGTTGCGCGGCGCCGCGCGGGACGGCGGATACGTGCCCGACCCCGCACCCGGCGGGCCGCACCGCTGCGAGACCCAGGCCCATGCCCATCGCGCCGCCCTGCTCGGCGCCGAACTGCTGGCGGCGTTCGGCCGGCCGGGCGCCGAGGAGTGGCGGGACTGGGCGGCCGACCTGCGCGCCCGGTTCCGTGCCGACTTCTGGCTCGACGACCGCGGCGGCGGCCGCCCGGCGGCGGCACGGACGGCCGACGGCCGACCGGTTCCCCACCTGGGCTGCGCGGCCGCCCATCTGCTCGACACCGGGCTCGCCGCCGGTGGCGACGCCGCCGAGGGCCTGCTCGACAAGGTGCAGACGGAACAGCTGGCGCGGCTGCTCGGGGGTCCCGCGCTGGACTCCGGGTGGGGCCTGCGCAGCCTCGGGGTCAAGGAGGCGGGACACAACCCCTTCGGGCATCGGGGCGGCGCCGTACGGGTCCATGAGACGGCCGTGGCCGTCGCGGGTTTGGCCACCGCCGGATACGAGAAGGAGGCCAGCGCCCTGTTGCGCGGCACGCTGGACGCCGCCGAGGCGTTCGGCCACCGACTGCCGGAGATGTACGCGGGCGAGCAGCGCACGGCGGGGAGCGCGCCGTTGCCGCACCCGGCGGCCTGCCGCCCGGCCGCGGTGGCGGCGGCCGCGGCCGTCCAGTTGCTCGTCGGCCTGGTCGGGGTCCGGCCGGATGTGCCGGCCGGGACCGTCGCGGTGCGACCGGTGCGCAGCGCGCCACTGGGCGCGTTGCAGTTCACCGGTTTGCGAGTGGCGGAGCAGCCGTTCTCCGTGCGGGTGAGCAGACTGGGCATGGGCATGGTCGAGGAGGCGGCCGATGGACTTCAGCTGGGGGTGTGATGGTGGAAGCGGACGTTCAAGGTCCTGTTTATCGTCAGGAAGACGACTATGATCGCGGCATGTCGCCCTACGATCCGTCGGCCTTTCCTCCCTTCGCCGTCACTGTCGACCTGGTGGTGCTCACCGTGCGGCAGCACGCCCTGTGCGCTCTGGTGGTGCGCCGGGGCGAGCAGCCCTTCCAGGGGCGATGGGCGCTGCCCGGCGGCTTCGTCCGCGCCGACGAGGACCTCTCGGCCGCCGCCGCGCGGGAACTGGCCGAAGAGACCGGGCTGCTGGCCCACGACCCGGCGGACGGGGCCGCGGTGAAGGGGGCCCACCTCGAGCAGCTCGCCACCTATGGCGACCCCAAGCGCGATCCGCGGATGCGCGTGGTCAGCGTCGCCCATCTCGCCCTCGCGCCCGACCTGCCGGCTCCCCGGGCCGGTGGCGACGCCCACAGCGCCCGCTGGGCGCCGGTCGAGGCGCTCCTCGGCCAGGAGGAAGCGTTCGCGCGCGACGGCGAACAGGCCGCACCCCTGGCCTTCGACCACGCCAAGATCCTGGCGGACGGCGTGGAGCGCGCCCGGTCGAAGATCGAGTACTCCTCGCTGGCGACCGCCTTCTGCCCCCAGGAGTTCACGGTGGGGGAGCTGCGGCGGGTCTACGAGGCGGTGTGGGGCGTCGCGCTCGACCCGCGCAACTTCCACCGCAAGGTGACCGGCACCCCCGGCTTCCTGGTGCCGACCGGTGGCACGACCACGCGGCAGGGCGGGCGCCCGGCCCAGCTCTTCCGGGCCGGCGGTGCGACGCTGCTCAATCCGCCCATGCTCCGCCCCGAGGTGTGAGAGCCTCCGGGGCCGTACGCCGGAGCGCGGAGGGCGCGTGAGGTGCGAGAGCGCGCCTGAGGTGCGACACGGCGCGTGAAGGCCGGGGGAGCGCGCGGCGCCGGCGGGCGGCGGCGGGGGGACACGGTGCGCGCCGCCGGGCTGCGATCCCAGGAAAGTAGGACATATCAGGTTACGGTGCTCTGGCATGTTCCCCGGCGGATTCCGCGACCGCCGCTGAACCGTCTCACGCCCCGCGAGGGAAGCGATGATCCAGGCCATCGGGCTGACCAGCATGTCCCGCCGCAACCGCCCGCCCGCTGTGGACGACCTCACGTTCGAGGCGTGCCCGGGCCGGGTCACCGTGCTCCTGGGCGGTGCCGGCGCGGGCAAGACGTCCGCCCTCCGGCTCATCCTCCGGCTGGACGCCGGCCGGGGCGTGGCGCTCTTCCGGGGGCGACCCCTGCACCGCGTTCCCCACCCCAGCCGTGAGATCGGCGTCCTGCTGGGCGATGTGCCGGGCCACCCGGCCCGTACCGGGCGCGGGCACCTGCGCATGCTCGCCGCCGCTGCCGGCGTGCCGTCCTCCCGCGCCGACGAGCTGCTGGACGCCGTGGGGCTCGGCGGGCTCGCCGACCAGCGCCTCGCGACGTACTCGCTCGGCATGGACCGCAGGCTCGGGCTCGCCACCGCTCTGCTCGGCGATCCGCACACCCTCGTCCTCGACGAGCCGGCCAAAGGGCTCTCGGCGCGGGAAGTGGCCTGGGTCCACGAGGTGCTGCGCGACCAGGCGGCCCGAGGCCGTACGGTGCTGGTCACCTCGAGCGATCTCCGGGAGACGGCGCGGATCGCCGACCGCGTGGTCGTCCTGGACGCCGGCCGGCTCGTCGCCGACCAGGATGCCGCCGACTTCGCCCGGGGGCGGCTGCGGCCCCGGGTGGTGGTGCGCACGCCGCACGCGGCCCGGCTCGCCGCCCTCCTCACCGCCGGCCGACCGGACCCCGCCGCGCCCGCGGTCCCCGGCGGCGGCACCGACAAGAGCCCCGGCGACCGCGCCGGGGCCGAGCGAGCCGACGGCGGCGCCATCGAGGTCGAGCACGAGGGCGGCAGCCGGATCGCGGTGTACGGCAGCACCTGTGCGGCGGTGGGGGAGATCGCGTACCGCCACGGCATCGTCGTCCACCAGCTCGCCGACGAGCGCGGCGACACCGGCGCCGTGGTCCCGCTGCGCCGGGCCGACGGCCGCGATCCGGCCGCGCCCTCCGAGGCGCCCCCCACGGCGTCCCGCACGCCCTGGGGCCGACTGGCCCGTACCGAGGCGCCCGCGCGGCCGGCCCCCCACGGCCGCGACCACCGCCCGGGCTCCTCGCCGGACAGCCCCACCGACACCTCTCCCGCCCCATCGGTCACCGATCGCGCCTCGGAAACGGCGCGCAGCGCGAACCGGCCGGCCGGCCCGAGGCCTGCCGTGACCGCGGCCCGTCGCCCCCGGCTCGCCCCACCGAGCCCCGTCTGGCCACTCCGGTACGAGCTGCGCCGCGCGCTCGGCGTGCCGACGACCTGGGTGATCGCGGTCATCGCCGTCGCGGCCTCCGCCCTCACCGCCGTCGTGGCCGCCCGCACCGGCACCACCTCGCCCGCGCGGCTGCTGGCCGGCTGGCCGGAACTCCTCCCCCTGCCCCCGGCCGCGCTGGGCGCCGGCCTGCTCGGCGCGCTCGCGTTCGGCCAGGAGTACCGGTACCCGGCGCTCGCCCACGCGCACGGCCGTCCACCCCGCCGGCTGGGCCTGCTCGCCGCCAAACTCGCCGTGGCCACCGCCGCCGCGCTGTTGCTCGCCCTGTTCCCGCTCGCCCTCAACGACACCGTCCTGGGGGCGCTCGCGGACGGCGGCGCGCTCCCCACCGCGCCGGAGCGCGGTCACGGGGTCGGCGAGGGGACCGGCGGCGGGGCCGGTGCCGGCGGCGGGATCAGTGCCAGTGCCAGTGCCGCCGCCGGTGCCGGGATCGGCGACGGCGGGTCGATGCCGCTGCCCGACGACTGGCCGCTGCGAGCGGTGGCGTGGGCCGGCCTCGTGACCGGCTGCGCCTGGGCCGGCGTGCTGGCCGCGGCGCTGGGCCGGTCCACGGCGATGGGAATGGCGGCGGTGCTCGCCGTGCCGGTGGTGGTGCTCCCCGCGGTCCAGCGGCTGGCCGCCGACCCCGCCGCGCGTGCCCTGCTGGCGCTGCCCGCGCGACTGCGCGAGCTGCCCTGGCCGGGCCGGCCCACCGGCGTCGACCGAGGCGCGTCGATGGCGCTGCGCCTGGCCTCCCAGCCCGTCGGGCAGGCCCTGGCGCTCTCGCTCGCGCTCCTTCTCACGGCCTACCTGCTCATGGCCCTCCGCGGCCGGCCCCGCTGAGATGACGCCCCGAGCACCCGGCGTCGCCCGCGCCCTGCACCCACCACGCAGCCTCCACGCAGCACCAAGAAAAAGCCCCGCGACCTGCGGCTTCACCGACCGCACCGCCCCGGTGGCAGCCGCGCGGCCCCTTCCGGGCGGCATGCAGGGCGCGCCCGCATCGTCCTCAGTCGACGCCCCTCTACAGGGAAAGCCCTTTTGCTTCCGATTAGGCGTCAATTATGAGGTAATGGGCGATCACCCTTTCGTGTGCTTTTCACCAAAGACCTCAAGGGTGCCGGGAGGGTCGCCGACAAAGGATGCGTGAGTACCCTTGCGCACACCATGATGACCGCGGCTCGCCCCGTCGACTCCGGCCTCGCCGGGTCGGGCGAGCTTGACCGCTACCCCTACGCCGAGGCCCCCGGGGCCGAGCGCGCAGGTGCCCCCTCCTGGGAGGGCGGCGACGGGGAGATGGGCCGAGTGGGCCGTCGCGCGGCCGGCAGCCGCGGCCGCGGCCTGCACGGCCAACTCGTCCAGCAGCTCGGCCAGATGATCGTCTCCGGCGATCTGGGAGCCGACCGCCCGCTCGTCCCCGAGGAGATCGGCCAGAGGTTCGAGGTCTCCCGCACCGTCGTCCGGGAGTCGCTCCGCGTCCTGGAGGCCAAAGGGCTGGTCAGCGCCCGGCCCAACGTCGGCACCCGCGTCCGTCCGGTCAGCGACTGGAACCTGCTGGACCCGGACATCATCGAGTGGCGGGCGTTCGGCCCACAGCGCGACGACCAGCGCCGCGAGCTCTGGGAGCTCCGCTGGACCATCGAACCCCTGGCGGCCCGGCTCGCGGCCGACCACGGCCGCGAGGACGTCCAGCAGCGGCTCGCCGACATGGTCGAGATCATGGGCCACGCCCTGGGCCAGTCCGACACCCTCACGTTCTCCCGCGCCGACGCCGAGTTCCACGCCCTGCTGCTCCAGCTCGCCGGCAACCGCATGCTCGAGCACCTGTCGGGCATCGTCTCGGCGGCCCTCCAGGTCTCCGGCGGCCCCTCCATCGGCTGCGACCGCCCCCACGAGGCCGCCATCGGCCACCACGCGCGCATCGTCGAGGCGCTGGCCGCCGGAGACGGCGCCGCCGCCGAGTCGGCCATGCGGCAACTGCTCACTGTCCACCCCGAGGTCGAGCACGTGGTGCCCGCTCCCCGCGAGCACTGAACCGTACGGATTCGTCCGCGCCGCGCGAGCGTCGATCCGTACGACTCGCATCACCCGATCGATGTCGTCCTTGAGGCCCGCGCGGCGCGAGCACTGATCTGAACCGCTGGAATGTGTACGGGAGGGGAGCGGAAGGCGTACGGCAGGCGACGAGAGGCCGAAGAAACGGGGACGACCCGGCGCCGGGTCACCGCGGGGAGAGACATTCGGGGCGCGAACGGGGCACTATGCCCCATTGCACGCTGTTTCGGGTGGTTACGGGATGTGACTCGGGCCACGCGGATTGGCCGTAACACTCTCCGATGAAGCGCGATGACCTAAGAGGTGACAGCCGCTGGGGGAATACAGACGCCATGAGCGATGCTGTATTGCTCTGCGGTACCGCCTGCGCCGTCGGTCCATCCTGCCGACGGTCGTCGGCTCCGGTCCACTATGGGCGGGGCCGGAAGCCGTTTCCATCGTTCCGAGAGGTTGTTCGTGTCGGCCAGCACATCCCGTACGCTCCCGCCGGAGATCGCCGAATCCGAGTCTGTCATGGCGCTCATCGAGCGGGGAAAGGCTGATGGGCAGATCGCCGGCGATGACGTGCGTCGGGCCTTCGAGGCTGACCAGATTCCGCCAACCCAGTGGAAGAACGTTCTGCGCAGCCTCAACCAGATCCTCGACGAGGAGGGTGTGACGCTGATGGTCAGTGCCGCAGAGGCGCCCAAGCGCACCCGCAGGAGCGTCGCAGCGAAGAGCCCGGCGAAGCGCACCGCCACCAAGGCCGTCACCACCAAGACGGTCGCGGCCAAGAAGGCCGCCCCCGCCGTCGAGTCCGCCTCGGCGGCCGACGCGGACGGCACGGCCGACGAGGCCTCGGCGGCGCCCGCCAAGAAGACCGCGGCCAAGAAGGTCGCGGCCAAGAAGACGGTCGCGAAGAAGACCGCCGCCAAGAAGACCGTGGCCAAGAAGACCGCCGGCAAGAAGGACGCCGACGAACTGCTCGAGGGCGAGGAGCTGCTCGACGAGGCGGCCGTGGCGCCGGGCAAGCCCGGTGTCGAGGGCGCCGAGGGCCCGGAGAACGAGGGCTTCGTCCTGTCCGACGAGGACGAGGACGACGCTCCGGCGCAGCAGGTCGCCGCCGCCGGCGCGACCGCCGACCCGGTCAAGGACTACCTCAAGCAGATCGGCAAGGTCCCCCTCCTCAACGCCGAGCAGGAGGTCGAGCTCGCCAAGCGCATCGAGGCCGGCCTGTTCGCCGAGGACAAGCTCGCCAACGCCGACAAGCTCGCCCCCAAGCTCAAGCGCGAGCTCGAGATCATCGCCGAGGACGGCCGCCGCGCCAAGAACCACCTCCTGGAGGCCAACCTCCGTCTCGTGGTCTCCCTGGCCAAGCGCTACACCGGGCGCGGCATGCTCTTCCTGGACCTGATCCAGGAGGGCAACCTCGGCCTCATCCGCGCGGTCGAGAAGTTCGACTACACCAAGGGCTACAAGTTCTCGACGTACGCGACCTGGTGGATTCGCCAGGCGATCACGCGAGCCATGGCCGACCAGGCGCGCACCATCCGTATCCCGGTGCACATGGTCGAGGTCATCAACAAGCTCGCGCGCGTGCAGCGCCAGATGCTCCAGGACCTGGGCCGCGAGCCCACCCCGGAGGAGCTGGCCAAGGAGCTCGACATGACCCCCGAGAAGGTCATCGAGGTCCAGAAGTACGGCCGGGAGCCCATCTCCCTGCACACCCCGCTGGGCGAGGACGGCGACAGCGAGTTCGGTGATCTCATCGAGGACTCCGAGGCGGTCGTGCCGGCCGACGCCGTCAGCTTCACCCTGCTCCAGGAGCAGCTGCACTCGGTCCTGGACACGCTCAGCGAGCGCGAGGCGGGCGTGGTCTCCATGCGCTTCGGCCTCACCGACGGCCAGCCGAAGACGCTCGACGAGATCGGCAAGGTCTACGGCGTGACGCGTGAGCGCATTCGCCAGATCGAGTCCAAGACCATGTCGAAGCTGCGCCACCCGTCCCGCTCCCAGGTGCTGCGGGACTACCTGGACTAGGAGCGTTCCACCACCGTCCACGCCGCGGGCCCGGAAACCCCTTCCGAGGGGGTTCCGGGCCCGTGGCATGAGCGCATGGCGATACGACGGCCCCTGGTCGCGTGCGGGGGACCGCGTGGCGTCCTGGCGCGCGGAGGCCGCCGCGCGGCGTTCACGGGGCGCTGGGAGGGCGCGGGAGCGGACGGGTGAGCCGTCCCGTGTGACGGTGGTGTTCTCGTGGTGCGAATGGCGCGCGGCGCCCGAATGGCTCACTCTGGGTGTGCGAGTGGCGTCAGCGAGTCAGGAGGCCGAATGCGTCCCATCCCCCGAGCCCTGTTCGGCGTGGCGGCACTGATGTCGATGGCGGTGGTGGTGCCGCTCGCCGCGCCGGTGCCCGCGGCGGCGGACGCGGCCGTCATCGGGGGTGAGCCGGTACGGGTGTCCGAGCGTCCCTGGATGGCGGCGCTGGCGAGCCGTGCCCGCTTCGGTGGCGAGCGCTCCGGGCAGTTCTGCGGGGCGGTGCTGATCGCCGACTCCACCGCGCTCACCGCGGCCCACTGTCTGAGCCGTGAGGTACTGGGGGTCGACCGCCAGCAGGTGCACGATCTGCGGCTGCTGGTGGACCGGGACGATCTGTCGGGGACGGGCGGACAGGAGATCGTCGTGCGGCGGGCCACCGTCAACCCGGCGTACGACGGCGGCACCAACGCGGGTGATGTCGCCGTGCTGACGCTCGAGCGACCGATCGGCGCCGGGCGGACGCTTCCGCTGGCCGCCGACCCGCGGGACAGCCGCTATCTCCCGGGCACCCCGGCGAGCGTCTACGGCTGGGGGGACACCACGGGGCGCGGGGCCTACTCCAAGACGCTGCGCGAGGCACGCGTTCAGGTCTTGGAGGACACCCGCTGTCAGCAGGCGTATCCGGGGACGAAGGACGGGACCTTCCAGCCGCGGACGATGGTGTGCGCCGGGGACCCGCAAGGGGGCAGGGATGCCTGCCAGGGGGACAGCGGCGGGCCGCTGGTGGCCCAGGGGCGGCTGATCGGCCTGGTGTCCTGGGGCAGTGGCTGCGGTCAGGCGGCCAGCCCGGGTGTCTACACCCGGATCTCCGCCGTGGCGGCCTGGGTCACGGCCGCGGCCGCGGCGGACGCCGCCGTGCCGGGGACGGGGTCAGGGCCGGCTCCCGGAGTCGGGACGGCTCCCGTGGCCGGAGCGGCTCCCGTGGTCGGGACGCCTCCCCCGGTCGGGGCGGGACTCGCCCAGGAGGCCGGCGGGGGAGTCGGTTGACGCAGGTGGGGGAGCCGGTGACACGGACGGCCGCCCTGCCGGCGAGGCAGGAGCGGCCGTGGGGGGGGGGGGG
>NZ_JBPQTV010000097.1:0-20503 GCF_051386515.1 Streptomyces sp. URMC 123
GCTCAAAGGCGCCCCGACCGGGCGCCCGGGGCGCCTTTGAGCCGCGTATCCCGTACCCCCGCGGCCCCCCGAGCGCCGGGCCGATGCTTTTCGGCCAACTTCGTACGAGGGTGCCCCCCTTGGCGAAACCCCTCTTCAACGCGTGCTTCACCTGGCATGAAAGGATCACCGGGGGTGTGCGCACCCTACGTTGACGGGCCACGCGCGACAGGCGTACTTCCCAGCGGGGCCGTCGAGTGCGACGCTTCGTGATCGAATGCTTCACGCCAAGTTGTCATGTCGACATAGCGGTGGGTGGTGAACTGGTCACAGCGACCACATAGGACACAGTAGATTCGATCTTGGCCATTCACGGCGGGGGACTTGTGCAGGACCGAGGGGAAACGTGCAGGACCGAGAGGACGCGACCACCGAGGGGGGCTTAGTGCCATGAGCCAGGACTCCACGACGGTACCGGAGGCCGCGCGGAAGCTGTCCGGGCGCCGCCGCCGGGAGATCGTCGCAGTGCTGCTCTTCAGCGGCGGCCCCATCTTCGAGAGCTCCATCCCGCTGTCCGTGTTCGGCATCGACCGCCAGGACGCCGGGGTCCCCCGCTACCGCTTGCTGGTATGCGCGGGCGAGGACGCTCCGTTGCGCACGACCGGGGGGCTGGAACTCACCGCACCGTACGGCTTGGAGGCGCTCGCCCGAGCCGGCACCGTTGTCGTACCGGCGTGGCGGTCGATCACCTCACCGCCGCCGGTGGAGGCGCTCGACGCGCTGCGTCGCGCGCACGAGGAGGGGGCGAGGATCGTCGGGCTGTGCACCGGGGCATTCGTCCTGGCCGCGGCCGGCCTGCTGGACGGCCGGCCCGCCACCACGCACTGGATGTACGCGCCGACGCTCGCCAAGCGCTATCCGTCGGTCCATGTGGACCCGCGGGAGCTGTTCGTGGACGACGGGGACGTGCTCACCTCCGCCGGGACCGCCGCGGGCATCGACCTGTGCCTGCACATCGTGCGCTCCGACCACGGCGCCGACGCGGCGAACGCCCTGGCCCGGCGGCTGGTCGTGCCGCCGCGCCGCAGCGGTGGGCAGGAGCGCTACCTCGACCGGTCTTTACCGGAGGAGATCGGCGCCGACCCGCTGGCCGAGGTCGTCGCCTGGGCCCTGGAGCATCTGCACGAACAGTTCGACGTGGAGACGCTCGCCGCCCGCGCCTACATGAGCCGCCGGACCTTCGACCGGCGGTTCCGGTCGCTCACGGGGAGCGCTCCCCTCCAGTGGCTGATCACCCAGCGCGTGCTCCAGGCCCAGCGGCTGCTGGAGACCTCCGACTACTCCGTGGACGAGGTCGCCGGGCGCTGCGGCTTCCGCTCGCCGGTGGCCCTGCGCGGACACTTCCGGCGCCAGCTGGGGTCGTCGCCGGCGGCCTACCGCGCCGCCTACCGGGCGCGTCGCCCGCAGAGCGCCCAGAGCGCGGAGCGGGCGGAGCGCGCGGAGATCGGCGAGCAGCGCGGGGGCCCGGGCGAGCCCGTCCCGCCGCCCGTGCCGCTGCGGCGGCCGGGGGTGGCGGCGGTGTCGATGTCCGACCCCGGCAAGCCGGAGTCCGACGCCTACGCCTCGCGCACCCCGGAGGCCTCCATAGGGCGGCTGCCGGGCCGGCCGACGCTGCCCGGGCAGCGCGACCGCCCGGTGGGCTGAGGGCCCGTTCCGACAGGCCGGGCGGGGCGCCGCGGCGGATTCGGCGGCGGCCCGCCGGCCCGGACGGCCCCGTAGGCTGAGACGCATGAACGATCGCATGGTGTGGATCGACTGCGAGATGACCGGCCTATCGCTGTCGAACGACGCGCTCATCGAGGTGGCCGCCCTGGTCACCGACTCCGAGCTGAACATCCTCGGCGAGGGGGTGGACATCGTCATCCGTCCCCCCGCCGAGGCCCTCGCCTCCATGCCCGAGGTGGTGCGCGAGATGCACACCGCCTCCGGGCTGCTGGCCGAGCTGGACGGCGGCACGACGCTGGAGGACGCCGAGCAGCGGGTGCTGGCGTACATCCGGGAGCACGTGCCCGAGCGCGGCAAGGCCCCGCTGTGCGGCAACTCCGTCGGCACCGACCGCGGCTTCCTGCTGCGCGACATGCCGGACCTGGAGAGCTACCTCCACTACCGGATCGTCGATGTGTCGTCCGTGAAGGAGCTGGCCCGGCGCTGGTACCCACGGGCGTACTTCAACAGTCCGGAGAAGAACGGCAACCACCGGGCGCTCGCCGACATCCGCGAGTCCATCACCGAGCTGCGCTACTACCGCGAGGCGGTCTTCGTCCCGCAGCCCGGACCCGACTCCGACACGGCCAAGGCGATCGCCGCGAAGTTCGCGCGGCAGCCGTAGGAGCCATCCGAAGGACGCTCCCGCCGACACTCGTCACGTACGCGTAACGGCGGGAGCGAGCACCCTCCCGAACCCTGTACACTCTTTCTCGGCCGGTAAGAAAAAACGCCGGTCGCGGTGGGTATAGCTCAGCTGGTAGAGCACCTGGTTGTGGTCCAGGATGTCGCGGGTTCGAGTCCCGTTACTCACCCTGATGGATCAAGGCCCTGACCTGTAGCAAGGTCAGGGCCTTGATCTTTTCCCGCGTTTGGGGGCGTACGGCGGTGTGACCGCCGTCTCATGACGACTGCCGGACCACCAGTTCCGTCGGCAGGATCAGCTGGGCCCGCTCCCCGCGGCCGCCGGCGATCCGCTCCAGCAGCAGCCGGGCCATCGCCCGGCCCATCTCCTCGGTCGGCTGGCGCACGCTGGTGAGCGGCGGGTCCGTGTGACGGGCGACGGGCGAGTCGTCGAAGCCCACCAGCGCCACGTTCCCCGGCACCGAGCGGCCGTGCTCCCGGAGCACCCGGCGGGCGCCCGCGGCCATCACATCGGAGGCCGCGAAGACGGCGTCGAGCGCCGGGCGGGCGGCCAGCAGCCGGCGCATCGCCCTGCGGCCGCCCTCCTCCGTGAAGTCGGCGTGCGCGATCAGCGCCTCGTCGACCGGGCGGCCGGCGTCCCGCAGCCCCTCGCGGTACCCCCGGAGGCGGCACTGGGCGGCGTACATGTCGAGCGGGCCGGTGATGGTGGCCACCGCGCGGCGGCCGCGGCCGAGGAGATGGGCCACCGCCGCGCGGGCGCCCCCCACATTGTCCGAATCCACGTGCGCGACCGACTCCCGCGCGTCCCTGCGCCCCGCCAGCACCGCGGGCATCTCGATCCGCTCCAGCAGATCGGGCAGCGGATCGTCGGCGTGCACCGAGACCAGCAGCACTCCGTCCACGCGGTGCGCGCTCAGATACTGGCCGAGCCGCTGGCGCTCGCGGGCGTCGCGCACCAGGGTCAGCAGCAACTGCAGGTCGGTGTCGGCGAGTTCGCTGCAGACACCGCGGATGATGTCGGAGAAGTACGGCTCCGAGAAGAGCCGGGTCTCGGGCTCGGGGATGACGAGCGCCACCGCGTCGGTGCGGTTGGCGGCCAGCGCGCGGGCGGCCCGGTTGGGGACGTACCCCAGCGCGGCCACGGCCTCCTCCACGGCGGCCCGGGTCCGCGGGCTGACCTTCGGCGAGCCGTTGATCACCCGGGAGACGGTGCCCCGCCCGACGCCCGCCCGGGCGGCGACCTCCTCCAGCGTGGGCCTGCCGCTGCGCCGTTCGACCGCCGCCATGTCCGCCTCCCGCACAGCCACGAGCCACCACCGGGCGTTTCCTTGCCCATTCAACATCAACGGGTGGTGGCGCCGGGGGCCCACGGGCCGGCCGGCGGCGCCCGGAGCGGACGGAGGGCGCTCGGTCGTGCCTTCGCCCTCCCCGGGCGGGGCGCGCCCCGGCCGACGTGGGGGGAAGCAACGGCCGGGGCGCGCGGGAGGGGGCGGTGGGGCGCCCGTGGAGCACGCTAGCGACGCCGAACCGGACGAATGCCCCGATCGCCCGGCGAGCCCGCGTTCTTATGGCAGGTTTAAGGTGCCGATCGGCGGCGGTTAATCCGGCGGTCGACGGCCGCGCCCGCGCCGCACCACGCGGTGGCCCCGCCGGCCGCCCGCGGGCCGCCGCCCGCCGAGCGCCAGCCACACCCGTACCTCGGTGCCGCCGAGCACGGAGCGGCCGAGCCGGACGTCGCCGCCGGTGGACTCCGCGACCCGGCGCACGATGTCCAGCCCCAGGCCCGTGGAGCCGGGCCGGCCGTCGCCGATGCCCCGGCGCAGCGCGGCGGCCGGGTCGGCGATGCCCGGGCCCGCGTCGGAGACCAGGACGATCACCGCGTCCTCGGCGTTGTGCACGTCCACCGCGAAGGCGGTGCCCTCGGGGGTGTGGCGGAAGACGTTGCCGAGCATCGCGTCGAGCGCGGCGGCCAGTTCGCTCCGGGCCACCGGCACCCGCGCGGGCCGGTCGACGCCCGCCAGGCGCACCGTACGGTCCTCGTCCTCGGCGAGCGCGGACCAGAAGTCCATGCGCTCGCGGATCACCTCGGAGGCGTCGCAGCCCACCGCGGCGGCCGGGTGCCCCGGGTGCGGCCGCTGTTCGCGCGCGGTGCGGATGATCCGGTCGACCTCGCCCTCCAGTTGGGCGACGGCGGCGCGGGTCTGTTCGGCGGCCGGTCCGTCGCCGAGCGAGGCAGCGTTGAGGCGCAGGACGGTCAGCGGGGTGCGCAGCCGGTGGGAGAGGTCGGCGGCCAGCTCGCGTTCCGCGGCCAGGAGCCGGACGACCTGGTCCGCCATGGAGTTGAACGCCAGGGCCGCCGCCTTGAGCTCGGCGGGCCCCCGCACCCGCACCCGCACGCCCAGCCGGCCCTCGCCCAGGTCGTGCGCGGCGGCGGCCAGTTGCTCCGCCGGCCGCACCAGCCGGGTGCCCAGCCGGTCGGCGATCGCCACCGACCCGACGACCAGGGCGAAGCCGACGCCGGTGAGCACCAGCCACGCGGTGGTGACGCCCTTGGTCACCTCCCCGTCCGGCACGAACACCTCGACCACGGCGACCTTGCCGGAGCCGACGGCGGTGGGCTGCAGCAGCGCGAAGCCGCCGGGCACGGCGGAGACGGACGCGCGCCCGAGGCGGCTGGCGGCCTCCAGGTCGGCCCGGGGGGCGCGGCGCGTGCCGAGCTCCACGACGCCCAGGGAGCCGCCGTAGCCGCGCTCCCCGGCCGCGGGCACGTGCACGGCCATCCTGCCGTCGGCGCCCGCCCTCGTACTGGCGACGGCGCGGCGCAGTTGCTCCCGGTCGGTGGTGATGGCCAGCGCCGGGCCGATGGTGGCGGCCTGCCGTTCGGCGTCGGAGAAGGCGCGGTCGCGGGCGAGTTCGCGGACGACCAGCCCCAGCGGCACGGCGAAGGCGACCACCACCATGCCGGTGACGGCCAGCGCCACCTTCACCAGCGCCCACCTCATGAAGGGGCTTCGAGCTTGACGCCGACCCCCCGGAGCGTATGGAGGTAGCGCGGCCGCGCGGCCGTCTCGCCGAGTTTCCTGCGCAGCCAGGAGAGATGGACGTCGATGGTCTGGTCGTCGCCGTACGTCTGCCGCCAGACCTCGGCCAGCAGCTCCTTGCGGGACACCACGACGCCCGGCCGGCCCGCGAGGAAGGCCAGCAGGTCGAACTCGCGCCGGGTGAGGTCGAGTCGGGCGCCGTCCAGCTCCGCCTGGCGGCGCAGCGGGTCGATCGTCAGGCCGCCGACGCGCAGCGCCCCGGTGGGCGGGCCGTCGGCCGCGGCGGCGCGGGAGCGGCGCAGTACGGCGGCGATCCGCGCGGACAGGTGCTCCACGGAGAAGGGCTTGACCAGGTAGTCGTCGGCGCCGTCGTTGAGCAGGCGGACGATCTCCGCCTCGTCGTCCCGCGCGGTCGCGATGATCACCGGTACGTCGGTGATCCCGCGGAGCATCTTGAGCGCCTCCCCGCCGTCGAGATCGGGCAGTCCGAGATCGAGGATCACCACGTCGAAGCCCATCTGGGCCACCTCGCGCAGCGCTTCCAGGGCGGTTCCGACACTCCGTACGGCGTGGGACGCCTCGGTCAAATGCCGGATGAGGGCGGACCGTACGAACTGGTCGTCCTCGACGACGAGCACTTGTGCCATGGCCCGCACCGTACGCCATTCGGGGGCGGGCCGCCGTCGGTGGCCGACAGGCCCGCCCGACCTCGTGGCCGCGGAACGGACTCCCGCCGAACGGGCGCGACCGGTGAGGCGCGTGGGGCAGTATGTGCCGATGCAGTCGACCTCCCTCCGGCGAGGACTCGCGCTCGCCGCCGCGTGGTCGCTCGCCACCGGCGCGGCCACCGCGCTCTCGTGGTGGGGCGTCCACACCGTGCTCGCGGGCACGGCGTACGACCCGCCGTCCGTGCTCGCCGGGGAGGCCACGGGCGTCTCCCCGTCCCCGGGCGGGGCGAGCGGGGCGCCACCGGCGCCGGGGTCGTCGGCGGGCCGGAGCCCGGGGCCGTCCGGGCAGCCGGGCCAGGGGCGGCCCTCCGGCGCGCCGGGGAGCCCGGAGGCCCCGCGGAGCCCGGACGCGCACTCCCCGGCGCCACCGTCCGGCGCCCCGGCCTCGCCCTCGACCCGCTCCTCCACCGCGGCGGGGGCCGTGCGGAACTACACCGTGCCGGGCGGGCGGGTGGTGTTCGACCTGGGAGCCGCCTCGGCGGGCCTGGTCTCGGCGACGCCGGACGCGGGCTGGCGGATGCAGGTGTGGACCCAACCGCAGTGGATACGGGTGGACTTCACGCTGGGCGAGCGGACCAGCTCGGTCTTCTGCACGTGGAACGGGCACCCGCCGCAGGTCGAAACGGTGCCGGGCTGAGACCTCGTACGCCCCGGCCGGCCGACGGGGGCCGAGACCGGACATGCGGCGCGCGCACCGGGCTTTTCAGCGGGCGCCGGGCTGTTCAGCGCGCGAAGACGCCCGGCGGCGGGGCCGGGGACGCCTGGGCGCTCGCGTCGGTCACGGGCGCCGCCCCGCCGGTGAAGTCCGCGAGGGCCCGGCCGTGTTCGACCCGGGCCGGCTGCGAGTCGCCGGCGGCCCGGCGGGTCAGCTCGGCGACGGGCAGCGCGCGGTCGGAGCCCACCAGGACGGCGTTGCCGAACCGGCGCCCGCGCAGCACGGCCGGATCGGCGATCACGCACAGCTCGGGGAAGACCGTACGGGCGGTGGCGATCTGGGCGCGGAGGTGGGCGAGCGGCGGGCCGTCGGCCAGGTTGGCGGCGTAGGTCCCGCCGGGGCGCAGCACCCGCCGCGCCTCGTGGTGGAACTCCTCGCTGGTCAGATGGGCGGGCGTGCGGGCGCCCCGGAAGACGTCCGACAGGATCAGATCGGCCCAGCCCTCCGGGAGCCGGCCCAGCACCTCGCGGGCGTCGCCCGTTCTGACCCGCACCCGCCAGCCGCTCTCCAGCGGCAGCTCGCGCCGGACGAACTGGACGAGCGGGCCGTCCACCTCCACCACCTGCTGGGTGGAGCGGGGGCGGGTCGCGGCGACGTAGCGGGCGAGGGTGAGCGCCCCGCCGCCGAGGTGCACGGCCTGGATCGGGCGGCCGGCGGGCGCCGCGAGGTCCACGACGTGGCCGAGCCGGCGCTGGTACTCGAACGTCAGGCGCGTGGGGTCGTCGAGGTCCACGTGCGACTGGGGGGCGTCGTCGACGAACAGCGTCCAGGCGCGGGGCCGGTCCCGGTCGGGGACCAGTTCGGCGCGCCCGCCGTCCACGGTCTCGGCGACCACCTCGGGGGTCCGGCCGCGGCCGCCCTCGCCACCGCGCCGCCTGCCCTGTTTCGCCATGCGTCCATTATCGCCGGAGCGACCGCGGTGACCGGAGCGCCCCGAGTGCCGCTCAGCGGCAGCGGTCGGCCGCCTCGATGGTCCGCGCCGCCTCGCCCAGCGCCGCCCGCAGCACCACCGGGTCGGTGACCTCCGCCGCGTCCGCCGGCGGCACCAGCCAGCCGGTGCCGGCCACCGGCGGCTCCGCGGCCGCCGCCCGGGTGCCGCGCCCGTACGTCTGCGTACAGGCGCTGCCGGGGAGGTCCCAGGCGGCGGCCGTGCCGGGGGGCACCAGGAAGCCGAGTGTGTCGCACGCGCCGTCGTGCAGGACGGGCCCGACGCCCAGGGCCGCGGCGGGCGCCGCGGTGGCCGCCAGGCGCACCGCCCCCGACGTGCCGCGCCGCAGGATGTCCACCGCCTCCAGGCCCTGCCGGGCGGGCACCGTGACCAGGTCGCACGGTTCGGGGCCCGCCGGGGCCCCACCGAGTTCCGGAGTCGGTCGGTGCCGGGCGGTCGTGCGTGAGCCGCCCGCGTCCACGTCGGCCTCCAACAAGGAAACCCCTCCTCCACCAGAGCCGCTCGCTCGGAACGTCAGCTTTTTCAGCTCGTTCTTCTCCGCACTGCTCAACGGCAGGCGGCCGTCAATGGCTACGGCGCCACGCCGCCGCAAAGGATGGCACTTCATGGCGAATCCCGAATGAGATATCCGTTTTGTATCCAAACGCTGTGTGTCGACCCCGTCACGAACGGTACGGTCGACGACCGTCGGCCCGGCGCCGCCCGCCGCTCGCCCGGCACCGGCCCGCGCCGACAGCACGACCTCCGCCCCGTGGCACGACGGGGCGGCAGCACCGCCAGGAAGAGGGCTCGGCCATGGCGTCGTCGACAGCGTCTCCGTCAGCGTCCTCGCGGGGTCTCGCCCGCCCCGCCCCGACCCCGAACACCGCCTTCCGGCAGCTGCGCGGGCGGCTGTCCCCGGGCGAGTTCGCCGCGGCCGTCCGCCGCGCCGCGCGGGACATCGGCGAGCAGGTCTCCTGCGACGCCCGGTACATCGGCCGGGTGGAGTCGGGGGAGATCCGCTGCCCCAACTACGCCTATGAGCGGGTGTTCCGGCACATGTTTCCCGGGCACTCGCTGCTCGACATGGGCTTCTCGCCGCGCGAGAGCGTACGCGGCCGGGGAGCGCGTACGCGTGCGGGCGCGCGCGGTCACGAGTCCCGGCCCGATCCCGACCCACCGACCCACACCTACGAGGAGAGCGACGTGCTGCGTCGCGCGTTCATGACCGGCGGCTCCGCCGCCGTGGCGGCCGGCGCCCTGGGCCTGGGCGCGCCGCGGTCCGCCGCCCGGCCGCACCACCGGGCCGGGGAGAGCGAGGCCGGCGCCGTGGAGGAGGCCGTCCGCCGCATCCGGCTGCTCGACGACCGGCACGGCGCCGAGGGCCTCCACCGGCGCGCCGCCGAGCCGCTGCGGGCCGCCTACGCCCTGCTGGAGGCCGGCAGCCGGCGCCAGACCACGTCCGACCGGCTGCACTCCGGGGCCGGGGAGCTGGCCCTCTCGGTGGGCTGGCTCGCCCACGACTCCGGGCGCTTCGCCGACGCCCGCTCGCACTACGGCGAGGCCCTCGCGGCGGCCCGGGTCTGCGACGACCCGGCGCTGGAGGCGCACGCCTTCTGCAACACGTCCTTCCTGGCCCGGGACGCGGGCCGGCCCCGGGAGGCGGTGCGCGCGGCCCAGGCGGCGCGGCGCGCGGCCGAGCACCTCGGCTCCCGGCGGCTGCTCTCCCTGCTCGCGCTCCGCGAGGCCGGCGGCTGGGCCGGGCTCGGCGACCGGACCGCGTGCGAGAAGGCGCTGCTGCGCGCCCAGTCCCTGTTCGACCAGGGGCCTCGGGACGCCGACCCGGAGTGGATGAGCTTCTTCGGCGAGGCGGAGCTGGAGGGGCTGGAAGCCCAGTGCTGGTCCGCCCTCGGCGAGTGGCGGCGGGCGGCGGACCACGCGCGGCGGTCCGCCGCCCTCCAGCATCCGCACTTCGCGCGGAACACCGCGCTCTTCACGGCCGAGCTGGCGGTGAACCTGGCGCGGGGCGGGGCGCCGGAGGCCGCGGCGGAGGCGGGGAACCGGGTGCTCGACTACGGGCGGCTGGTGCAGTCGGCGCGCATCCGGGCGCTGCTGGAGGCCACGGCGGGGGCGCTGCGGCCGTACGGGCGGTCGGCGCCCGTCGCGGCGTTCCTGGCGCGGCACGGGGCGTCCGCCGGGGCGGGCCCCCGGGCGGAGGCGCCGGCCCCCGCCCCGGGCGCGGGGTCCGCGAGCGCGGTGCCGGCCGGGTCGGCGCCGCGGTGATCGGGGCGGGCCGTGCGCCTCGGCGATCGGGCCGGGCCGTACGCCTCGGTGGGCTCAGGCCGCCGGGCCCACCGCCAGGTGACCCGTCTCGTTCCAGCGCTCGATCGCGGGCTCCCCGTACGCCCAGCCCAGCACCGACAGCGACGTCGGGTCGAGCTTGATCCGCGCGCCGAAGGAGAGGTCCAGGCCCAGCCAGCGGGCGCCCAGCGTGCGCAGGATGTGGCCGTGGGCGAAGACCAGGACGTCGCGGTCGGCCGAGCGGGCCCACGCCACGACCTCGTCGGCCCGCGCCATGACCTGCTCGCGGGTCTCGCCGTCCTCGACGCCGTCGCGCCAGATCACCCAGCCCGGCCGGCGCGCGTGGATCTCCGCCGGGGTCAGGCCCTCGTACGCGCCGTAGTCCCACTCCATCAGCGCGTCCCAGGGCTCCGCGCGGTCGCCGAAGCCGGCCAGCTCGCAGGTCTCGGCGGCACGGACCAGCGGGCTGGTGCGGACCTCGGCGTCCGGCAGCCCGCCGAACGGCGGGCGCAGCAGCCGCTCACCGAGCAGCTTGGCGCCCCTGCGCCCCTCGTCCAGCAGCGGAATGTCCGTACGGCCGGTGTGCCGTCCGGACAGGGACCATTCCGTCTGGCCGTGACGGGCCAGCAGGATGCGGGGAGCCATGGGGGACCTCTCACCAGGATTTCGACGCTTTTCGGACAGATCTGAATCTGTCCGGACCATCATCCCGCACCGCTTCCCGGAGCAACCAGCCGTGAGATCTTCACGTCTTCCTGCTCGCGTGTTTCGAAGCGGGATCGAACAGAAGGCGAACGCGACGTGGCGCGCCCACCCGGCGTGAAGTCCCGGGGCGATGTCCGGCCGCTTTGGCGTACACCGTACGGTTGACCGCGCGCCCTTTGGCCGCCTGAACACTTGGAGAGCGTACGGATGCCCCCCATAGCGCCCCCTCGGCACCGCTGGTGGACCGAGCTGCCGCTGATCGCCGTGGTCTATGTCGCGTACTCGGCGGGCCGGCTGCTGGCCCGGGGGGACGTGTCGACCGCGGTCGACCACGGTCTGGCCATCCTGCGGTTCGAGCAGGCGCTGGGCATCAACGCGGAGCACCCGCTGAACCGCCTCTTCACCGAGCACCCGGCGCTCGGCATACCCGCCGACTTCGTCTACGCGTCCCTGCACTATCTGGTCACGCCGGCCGTGCTGATCTGGCTGTGGCGGCGCCGCCCGGAGCGGTACCGCGGCGCGCGCGCCTGGCTGATGGCCTCCACCATGATCGGCCTGATCGGCTTCACCCTGCTGCCCACCTGTCCGCCCCGGCTGCTGGACAGCGGCTACGGCTTCGTCGACACGATGGCGCAGTACGGCTCGTACGGCTGGTGGGGCGGTGAGGCTAGCGCGCCGCGGGGCCTGGGCGGGCTGACCAACCAGTACGCCGCCATGCCGAGCCTGCACGTCGGCTGGGCGCTGTGGTGCGGCGTGATCCTCTACCGGTTCGGCCGCACGCCGCTGACCAAGGCGCTCGGCGTGGCCTACCCGCTGATCACCACGATCGTGGTCATGGGCACGGCCAACCACTACTTCCTGGACGCGGTCGCCGGCGCCGCCGTGATGGGCGTCGGCCTGCTGGTGGCACCTCCGCTGCTGCGGCTCACCGACCGGGCGCGGGCGGCCTGGATCGGGCGGGGCGCGGGCGCGGTGCCGCGGGGCGCGGCGCAGCAGGAGACGGCGCCCCTCGCGGAGCGGCCCGTACCGCTCCGGGGCGTGGGGCACGCGCCCGTTGTCGGCGCCGGATGCGAGACTTCGGCGGGTGAACGCATCCCTCGACAGCGGCCACGGGGCGACAGCCTCGACGACGCCGTTCCGGCGGGGTCTGCCACGGCAGACGACGAGGCTCCGGCAGCGGCTCGCTGAGCTGCGCGGGCCGGCGACACCGCCGCGCCCGCTCGACGCCCGCGCGCTGGCCGCGCTGGCGGCCAACCCCGGGTGCCACCGGCGGGCGCTGCTCGACGGCGCCGGGGTGGACAAGGCGGCGCTCGCCCGGGCGCTGGGCGCGCCCGCGACCTTCGGCCAGTCGCAGTTCGCGTTCGTACGGGGCAACGCGTTCGAGGCGCGGGCCCTGGCGGATCGCGGCGCCGAGCTGATGCGGCTGCTGTGCGAGCGGACGGGCGGCGGCGCGGCCCCGCCCCCGCCCGAGGACGTGCGCGTCCCCGAGCTGACCGCCGCCGGGCCCGAGGGGCGGGCGGGCCGCACCCGCCTGGCGCTGGCCGAGGCCCGGGAGGCCGCCCGGGAGCGGGGCGCCTGGACGCTGCTGCGCCATCCGATGCTGGCGCTGGAGGTGGCGGGCTCGCCGGTGTTCCTGGAGCCGGACGCGGTGGCGGTGCGGCCGGACGGCGCCTGCGTGGTGGTGGAGATCAAGTCGTTCCCGGTCCTGGACGGCGCGGCCGACCCCGCGAAGGTGGGGGCCGCGGCGCGGCAGGCCGCGGTGTACGCGCTGGCGCTGACGGACGCGCTCGCGGAGTCCGGCCCGGACGCGGCGGTCTCGCCGACCGTGCTGCTCGTCTGCCCCAAGGACTTCTCCAACCTGCCCACCGCCGAGCTCGTCGACATCCGCAAACAGCTCGCCGTCACCCGCCGACAGCTCGCCCGGCTGACCCGCGTCGAGGACATCGCCGCCCGGCTGCCCGAGGGGTGCACGTTCGACCTGCGGCTCGCGGAGGACGGCCGGACCCCGACCCGCCCGGCCGCGGAACTGGCGGAGGCGGTGGAGTCGGTCCGGGCCGCGTACGCCCCCGAGTGCCTGTCCTCGTGCGAGCTGGCGTTCCACTGCCGGGCCAAGGCTCGGGAGGCGGGCGCGGTGACCGCGCTGGGCCGGTCCCTCCGCGGTGAGCTGGGCGGCCTGAGCACGGTGGAGGAGGTCCTCGCCGCGGCCCTCGGCGAGCGCGGCGACCCCACGGACCCGGCGATCGCCGCGCTCCGCAGAGCGGCGGCGCTACGGGAGGAGGCCCTGACGGCGGCCACCGGCCCCGCCCGGGGAGGACCGCCGGCGGGTGACACCGACCACCGGCCGGAGGGGCCGCCGGCGCGCGGCGTGGGAGGGGGCGTCGGGTCATGTCGCTGATTTCCACGCTCGCCCGGCTGGAAGCCACCCGGTACGGCCGGGCGCGGCCCCTGACGACCGTGCGCCACCGGCACCTCGCCCCGCGCCCCCTCGCGTTCGTGCCGCTCACCACCGCCGGCGAGGCCGGCGCCCCGCTCGGGGCGCTGGTGGGCACCGACCGGGCGGCGCCCCGGCTGCTGGTCGTGCCGCAGCCGCGCGACCGCGATCTGCGCTCCGCGTTCCTCGCCGAGCTGGCCGAGGTGATGCTGCCGTACATCGACGGCTTCGCCGACGACGTCGAGGCGGCGGAGCGGCAGGAGACCGACCCCGGCACCGGCCGCAGGACCCGGGTCGAGGTGGAGCTGTGCGCCGACGCGCCGCAGCTCCTCGTGCCGAACGGGCCGGGCGTGGAGTACGTACGGCTGCTGGGCCGCTCGATGCGGTTCCGCCGCACGGCCGAGCAGGACCCCGAGGCGCCGTACCCCGCGCCGGCCCGGGTGCCACTGCTGGGCCGCTGGCTGACGCACTTCGGGGAGCGGGCCCGGGTGCCCGGCTCCGCGCTGCTGCTGGCCATGACGGACCTGCTGGCCCGGCACTGGGCCACCGGGCAGAGCGCGCTGGAGGACCAGCACCTGGGCGCGCTGCTGGCGTGGATCGACGCGCCGGACGGGGAGTCGGGGGCCGCGGCGGCGCTGCGGGCGGAGCGCGAGCGCGGGCCGGACGGGCTGCTGCGGTGCCCGCCGGCCGGGCCCGCCACGGACCCGGTGTTCGACAACACGCGGCTGGCCCCGGCGATGGCACGGTACGACGCGGCCCGCGCGGCCGCCGCGGGTTCGAATGCCGGTTCGAGCGCCGGGCCGGAGACCGGTTCGGGCGCCGGGCCGGAAACCGGTTCGGCCGCCGGATCGGCCGCCGCCACCGACGCGCTCGCCCGCGCCGAGGCGGAGATCCGCGAGCTGGTGGCCTCGCAGCTGCGGCCCACCTGGGAGGCCCTGTGGCGCGGCGTGGACCTGCTGCGCGCCCTGCCGGAGGGCGCCAGGGTCGCCGAGCGCTGGACCCGCGACCGCTGGTCCTACACCGGCCACCGCGACCGGGTGCGGGTCGGCGAGCCCCCGCAGCCGCGCCGGGACGACGCGGTCACGGCCGCGCGGAAGCTGGCCGCCCGGGAGACCGCCCAGGCCCTGCTGGAAGCCCAGGAGGCGCTCGACGACCCGCTGGTGATGGCGGGCCGCCGGCTGGCCGGCGAGGCGTTCGCGGGCCGGGTCACCGCGGTGGAGATGACGTACACCGAGGCCAAGGTGCCCAGGCCGCGCCCGGTGCTCACGATCAGCACGGAGGACCGGCCGCTGCTCGCGGAGCGGGCGGAGGTGCACCGTACGGCCGGCGGCACCGCCCAGACCGCCGAGTGCGTGGCGTACGAGCCGGGCGGCGCGGACGGGCCGGGAACGGTCGTGGTGCGGATGACGAAGGGGCTGGGCCGCAGGAAGGAGCCCGAGCCCGGCACGGTGCCCGAGGTGGGCGCGTGGGTGTGCTGGACGCTCTTCGCGCACGCGCCGCGCGGCGGGCCCGAGCTGCCGGACCCCGAGCACACGCCCTGGACCCACGGCGGCCCGCCGACCGCGGCGGGCCCGGACGGCACCGTACCGACCCCGGACGGCACCGCACCCGCCGAGGCCCCCGACCCCGTCACCCCGGAGGACAGCCTGTGACCGACCCCGTCACCCCGGAGGACAGCCCGTGACCGGCGCATCCGAGGACTTCGACCCCGGCGCCGCCGCCGCGCGGGCCACCGAGGCGATCCTCCACGACACGCTGCACGGCACCCGGCGCGGCGTGGTCGTCGACTCCCCGCCGGGCGCGGGCAAGTCGACGCTC
This sequence comes from Streptomyces sp. URMC 123, assembly GCF_051386515.1. Taxonomy (NCBI): domain Bacteria; kingdom Bacillati; phylum Actinomycetota; class Actinomycetes; order Kitasatosporales; family Streptomycetaceae; genus Streptomyces; species Streptomyces sp. URMC 123. The sequence continues at coordinate 15,056 of NZ_JBPQTV010000097.1, forward strand.
GTGGTGCGCGCCGCGCGGGAGCTGGCCGCGGCGGGCCGGCCCCTGATGGTGGTCGCACAGACCAACGCGCAGGTCGACGACCTGGTGGACCGGCTGGCGACCGCCGACCCGACGTTGCCCGTCGGCCGGCTGCACAGCAGCGACCCGCACCCGTACGACCCGGCGCTCGACCGGCACCCGGCGGTACGGGTCTCGGCGAAGGTCGCGGACCTGGCGGGGCTGGACGTCGTGGTCTCGACCGCCGCGAAGTGGGCGCACACGAAGAACGTGGAGCCCTGGCGGCACGCCATCGTGGACGAGGCGTACCAGATGCGCTCGGACGCGCTGCTGGCCGTGGCGGGCCTGTTCGAACGGGCGCTGTTCGTGGGCGACCCGGGCCAGCTCGACCCGTTCAGCGTGGTGGGCGCCGAGCAGTGGGCGGGGCTGGCGTACGACCCGTCGGCGAGCGCGGTGAGCACGCTGCTGGCGCACAACCCCGATCTGCCGCAGCACCGGCTGCCCGTGTCGTGGCGGCTGCCGGCGTCGGCCGCGCCGCTGGTGTCCCGGGCGTTCTACCCGTACACGCCGTTCCGCAGCGGCACGGACCACGGCGACCGGCGGCTCACCTTCGGCGTGCGGTCGGACGGCTCGGGGCCGGACCGGGTGCTGGACGAGGCGGCGGAGACCGGCTGGGGGCTGCTGGAGCTGCCCGCGCGGCACACCCCGCGCACGGACCCCGAGGCGGTACGGGCGGTGGCCACGGTCGTACGGCGGCTGCTGGACCGGGGCGGGGCGACGGTCAGCGAACGGGCCGCCGAGCCGCGGCCGCTGACGGCCGACCGGATCGCCGTGGGCACCGCGCACCGGGACCAGGCGGCGGCCGTCCGGGCGGCCCTCGCGGAGCTGGGCGTGGCGGGTGCGACGGGCGCGACCGGCGTGACGGTGGACACCGCCAACCGGCTCCAGGGCCGGGAGTTCGACGTGACGGTCGTCCTCCACCCGCTGTCGGGCCGCCCCGACGCCACGGAGTTCCACCTGGAGACGGGCCGCCTGTGCGTGCTGGCCTCGCGGCACCGGCACGCGTGCGTGGTGGTCTGCCGCGCGGGCGTCGCGGAGCTCCTGGACGACCACCCGGCGACGGAACCGGTGCGCCTGGGTGTCACGGTGAAGTTCCCCGACGGCTGGGAGGCGAACCACGCGGTCCTCGCCCACCTGGAGGAACACCGCGTGCCCTGGCAGCCGTGAGCGCGCCGGCGGCCGCCCCCCGCCCGTCCCGCCCCGGCGCGCGGACCGCCGTTGGCCATGCGTTGGTCACGTGTCCAACGGCAGTCCGCTGGACTACGCCCTGATCTCCTCCATGAGCATCCGCAGCGTCAGAGAGTGCTTCTCGGGCGGCAAGGCGTCCATGGCTGCCTGGGCGTATGCCGCACCCCCAGCACGGTCACCGGACCGAGCCATCATCAGACCTCGATGCAACTGCAAGTGAGTGGCGAACCGAGGCAGCGTCGGCGGTAGCTCCCGGCTCGCTTGCTCCTGGGCCGCCACGGCTCCCTTCTCGTCACCCAGACGGGCCAGCAACAGGGACCGGAACACGTTGAGGCGCCAGTGCGGCACGGCGTAGTCGGAGGTTTGTTCGTAAGACCCTGCCTTGTCGAAGATGCGCCTTCCCCGCGTATCCAGCTCAAGGGCTGTGGCATGGTCACCTCGGATGGCCGCAGCGTGCGCTTTCCCATAGATGGCGTTCAAGAGCCCCAGGGACGGCCGCTCCGAGACGGCCATGGCCTGGTCGGCGATCACATCGGCCACCGGCAGAGAAGCCCCCTCGTACCCCAGGGCGATAGCGGCTCGGCCTCGTACCCAGATTCGTGCCGACTCGTCCCCGGACTCGTCAGCAGCCTTGGCCGCCATCCGATACCAGTGCACAGCCTTGGAACCGTCCGAGCCGGGAAATGTCTTGGCGTACAAGGTCATGAGCCGCGATGCCACGGCCCAGAGGCGGGGGTTGTCGAGTTGCTGCTGCACCACGACAAGCTCCTGAGAGACGCGCCGCTGGATGTCTGCTGCCCCGAGAGACATGTAGTCCGTGCCGTAGGTGGCCAGCTTGCTCTCCCAGTCCTCCACGGACGGGCCACCCCGAAGCCGGGCTGCGAACCCTACGGACAGCAGGTCGGAGGCGACCACGGGAGCTATGGAGGCCCCCGCAACGTCGGTGAGGAAGGTCCGCCGTTCCAACTCGTTCTCCAGGACAGCTAGGGGTACGTCCAGGACTGCTGACAGTGCCCGGAGGTAGAACACTCCTGGCTCGTGCTTCGAACACTCCCAGCCGCTCACGTACTCCCGGCTGAGGGTCGTCCTGAACTGGTTGTTGATTTCCGAGGCTAAGCGCCCCTGCGACCACCCGCGCGCCGAACGTAGTTCCCGGATCAGTTCCCCGATGCCCATGGGCGCATTTTGCTCCTGCGGATGCCACCACGGCAGCCAAGTTCCGGCGTGCCGGGTGGACTTGCCACTACGAATCCCACTAGGCGGTCCCTGCTGGATACCCGACGCTCAACGAACTCACAGCAACGAAGCGAGGGCGGAGGAATCAGCCGGTCGGGTCAGCAAGTGCGGTACGGCCCGGCCACTCGGCCCAGCTGCCTTCACCATCAAAGGAGGGGAAGCAATGACTGTCGTACTGGACAGCCCCACGCGGACACAGCTCCGCGACCCGGTGGTACTCCTCAACGCGGTACGCCCGCACGTCAGGGAGTACACGTACAACGTGTTGGAAAGCCCCGGCTCGGCAGGCGTCACCATCTGGGAGCGCGAGATCAAGCTCCTGATGCGGGACAACGTCATGGTGCGTGACATGGCGGAACGCATCCTCGGGCAAGCGGTCGCCTACACCGTCACGGCCATGGAGCGCCGGGACGTGCACATCGGCGTGGGCAAGATCGTGGACATCGGTGTTCATCAGCTCATCCTCGACACGCCCGTGTACTTCGCGCTGTGCGAGGTCTACAACGGCGGCACGTACAAGCACCACGCGCCGCTGATCGAGCGCCGCAGGGACGGGCTCGTGGGCCGCACCGCCGAAGTCATCCGGGCGAACGGTTTCGCGGTGGATGAGGAACTGTGGTCCATGGATGCCACGGACTGCTCGCCCTGTGACGACAAGGTGCCGGACAGTCACTGAACCTCGCTGGAGTCCCCTGCCCCGCCCTGTGGGGCAGGGGGCCGGCCTCGACCAGGCGTAAAGGGAAACTTCGTTGGCTGCGCAGCACAACATCGACAACGAACGTGAACTTTGGGACCAGTACGCCAGCAGTAAAAGCGTGCAAGGTTCCGTGAACGACTCACCCCCGGTCTTCTGCTGGACGCAGTACCAGGGGCACGGACCGGGGCCCGAAGTGCTGGGCCGGCCAACGACCGCTCTTGAGATCGGATGCGGCACCGGACGTGCCGCCGCGTTCCTCGCCGAGCGAGGCGTCAAGGTCACGGGCGTTGATCTCTCGCCCGTCATGGTGGACAGCATCACCCAACGGTGGGGCTCGCTCGGCGCGCGGTTCGTCTGCGCGGAAGTGCTGGAGCATCTGCACGAGAACCCGGAGTCGTACGAGGCGATCTATTCGATCTTCGGGGCCGCCTGGTTCGCCGATCCCGCGCGACTCTTTCCCCTGGTGGCGCAGCGACTCACCTCCGGCGGAGTCTTCGCGTTCTCACAGCCTCCCGCCATCCCTGGGGCCTACGGACCGCAAGGCATGTACAAGGGTGGATTCGCGGGCAAGGCATTGTTCACCTACCGCTACAGCTACACCCCCAGGAAGTGGGAAGGTCTTCTGCTGCGGGCCGGATTCAAGAAGGCGGAAGTGCGGATTCTCGACGCCCCCGAGCCTGACCACATCGGGACGTTGCTCGCCCGTGCTGTGGTGAGCTGAGCCAAAACGACATGCTCAGTTCCGGCCCCCAACGGGTGCGGCGGAGTGCTCGCAGTGCCACGCCGGGTGCACCGACAGCCCCGTGAACCCGTAGCTCCGCGGTGAGCCGGCCGGCCGCCCGGCATCCTGCCGGGCTCCGCGGCACGCGGGTGGGGATTCGGGGCGTACTTGCGAGACGCGCGACAATGGAGGGTGGCCCAGGTCGTGAACGTGGAGGAGGACACATGGCGGAGTCCGAGCGGACCGAACGGCGGCTGAAACCCGCGCCGCTGATTTTCGAGCCCGCGGAGGCCGCGGCGGACCCCGAGCACTTCTTCGACCTGGAGTCCATCGAGGACCCCCGGCGGCTGCTCGCCCGCTCGACCGAGCTCACGCTCGCCTTCCGCGCGGCGGCCGACCGGGCCACCGAGTTCCAGGCGGTGGCGGCCGCGCAGCTCGCCGACCCCAAGCGGTTCGACCGCCTCACGACGGCGACGATCGCGGAGCAGGCCGGGTGGAGCGAGGACTACACCAAGAAGATGGTGGAGTTCGGGCGCGAACTGATCGAGAACGGGGGCATCACGGCGGAGTGACGCCGGCGGCGGGCCCGGGCGGCCCGCGCCCGCCCCGCTCGGGGCAGGCGGCCCGCCTCCCCGCGGCCCGGGGCCATGGCCATGAGCCCTTGGCATATGCGAGGGCGCAATGTACCCCTTCCCGCCCTCCCCTGTCCCGGTTTCCCGGAAGCCGGGAAAAGCGGGGAACGCGCCCCGGTACATGTAGGCGCCATGAGCAGATGGCAGCCGGACCAGCGCGACGCCCGCCAGCGGGTCTCCCCCGCCCGTGGCGCGGCCTCCCACCAGGACCGTTTCGATCTCGTCGGCGCCCGGGGCGGGGAACGGGACGACGACACCCTGGCGCTGCCCTCGGTGTTCGCGGCGCTCCCCAAAGCACTCCCGGACGCACTCCCTGACGCATTCGCCGGCACGCTCCCCGACTCGCTCTCCGGCTTCGCGGCGCTCTCCCGGGTCACGGAGGACGGCCTCGACTGGCTGGCGTCGGCGAGCCCCTTCCCCCGCAGCGCCCGCGCCCTGTGGGACGCCCGCCCCGGCACACCCGGGGTGCTGCCCTGCGGCACGGCGTTCGACGTCGTCAACGCCCCGCTGGTGTTCGGGCGGCGCATGGTGGACCAGTTGTGGTCGGCGGGGCCGGGCTCCGGCCCGGTCGCCCTCCACCGCGGCCGGCTCATGATCTTCACCGCGCCCGGCACCGCCCAGCGCCTGCCCGCCCTGCTGAGCTGGGAGGAGTGGGGCTCGGCCGTGCCGCCGCTGCTCTGTCACGGCAGCGGGGACGCGGTGACCGTGCCCGCGCTGGACCCGTCCGCCGACCCGGAGCGGCGCCCGGGCCCGGCCGCTCCCTCCCGCTGGCTCGTGGCCCCGGACAGCAGGCAGCCCTGGCTGCCGGGCGCGGATGTGCTCCTGTGGGCCTGCGTCCATGTGGTCCGGGCCACGTCGCCCCGCCCGCGTCGGGCCGCCCCGCCGGCCCAGGGCCCCGTACTGGCGCCGCGCTGAGC
>NZ_JBPQTV010000098.1:0-20469 GCF_051386515.1 Streptomyces sp. URMC 123
GAACTCCACGGCCTGTCCGTCCAACTCGCCGAAGCCCTCGCCGAGTACTGGCACGCCCGCGTCCGCGCCGAACTCGGATTCGGCCAGGAGGACCCGGAGGCGATCGAGGACATGTTCGAGCTGAAATACCGTGGCGCACGGTTCTCGCTCGGCTACGGGGCGTGCCCGAACCTGGAGGATCGAGGGAAAATCGCGGCGCTGCTCCAGCCGGAGCGGATCGGCGTTGTGCTCTCCGAGGAGTTCCAGCTCCACCCGGAGCAGTCCACGGATGCGATCGTTCTCCACCACCCCGAGGCCAAATACTTCAACGCCCGCTGATCGGACGCTCGACAAACTGATCGGACACTCGACAACCGGTCGTCGTACACTGGTCGGTCCGGCGCAGGCCGGTCGGTTTCCCCGCATTCCGGGACTCCGGCCGGCCTCGTTGTCCCTTGAGGGCCCGGAGGGCTTCTCGAGCGCGTTCGAACGAGAGGGGTACCGGATGACCAGCAGCATTCCCGCACTCGACCCTCGAATGGCGGAGGGCAGGGAGTCAGCTCTGCAAGCCGTGCTCCTCGACATGGACGGCACCCTGGTGGACACCGAGGGCTTCTGGTGGGAGGCGGAGGTCGAGGTCTTCGCGGAGCTCGGCCACGCGCTCGACGACGCCTACCGCGAGGTGGTCGTCGGCGGCCCGATGACCAGAAGCGCCTCCTACCTGATTCAGGCCACCGGGGCCGAGGTCTCGCTCGCCGAGCTGACGCTGCTGCTCAACGACCGCTTCGAGGAGCTGGTGGGGCGCGGGGTGCCGCTCATGCCGGGGGCGGACCGGCTGCTCACCGAGCTCACCGAGCACGGGGTGCCCACCGCGCTGGTCTCGGCCTCCCACCGGCGGATCATCGACCGGGTGCTCAAGTCGATCGGGCCGGAGCGCTTCGCCTTCACCCTGGCCGGGGACGAGATGGAGCGCACCAAGCCGCACCCGGACCCGTATCTGCTGGCGGCGGCCCGGCTGGGCGCCGTGCCCGAGCGCTGTGTGGTGGTCGAGGACACCGCCACCGGGGTCGCCTCCGCCGAGGCCGCGGGCTGCCGGGTGGTGGCCGTGCCCTCGGTGGTGCCCATCGAGCCGGCTGCGGGCCGGACGGTCGTGGGCTCCCTCGAAGAAGTCGATCTCGGCTTTCTCCGTTCCTTGATCACCCACTGATCGCGAGGCCGCGGTGAAAGACCTGCGGAACTCTCGGCTGCCGACCGCTCATTTTGCGTAACGAATGCCGTTGTCTAATTACCGCTCCCGCGCGGCCCGTTGAGGGAAGTGACCTTTATCACTCGCCTTGCCGTCGGCAACCGAGGCAATGGTGGCCGGGAGAGGGGCAAAGGAACCCATTCCGGCGACCTTGTGTCCCGATTCATGATCCGGCGTACGAATCGTTCCGGTGTCCGGATAACGGACAGTTCGCAGTTGTTATCGGCGCGTGATATTGCCCGGTTGTCACCGCGTTCCAATGGGCCCGGTGCCGCCCACTAATGTCTTCGCGAGAAGTTCGACGCACCCCTGTGACCAGCGCTCGCGACGCCGGTATGGTCCCGGGGTCGATCGCCCCCCGCAGGAGACCGCCGACGATGAATCGCAAGACCATGGTGCTGCCGGCCGCGGTATGCCTGCTGGCGTCCGTGCTCGCCGGCTGCGGAGGTCCGGGCGGAGCGGGCGGCGGCAAGGGCCCCGTCGTGGTCGGGACCACGGACCAGTTCGCGCTGGCGGACGACGCCCCGGCGCCGTTCGACCCCGCCCAGGCCTACGAGGCCGGCGCCTGGAACGTGCTGCGCAACACCTTCCAGACGCTGATGCGGCTGCCCCGCTCGGGCGGTGAGCCGGAGCCGGAGGCCGCGACCCGGTGCGGCTTCACCGACCGCCGCAACGAGGGGTACCGCTGCACCCTCCAGGAGGGGCTGAAGTTCGCCAACGGGCACGACCTCACCTCCGAGGACGTGAAGTTCTCCATCGACCGCGTGCTGGCCATCGACTACGACAACGGTCCGATGTCGCTGCTCGCCAACATCGACCGGGTGGAGACCCCGAACCCCCTTGAGATCGTTTTCCATCTCAAGTCCCCGGACGCGACCTTCCCGCACAAGCTCGCCACCCCGGCCGCCGCCATTGTCGACAGCGAGGTCTACGACAAGAAGGCGCTGCGCAAGGGGTTCGCGGTGGACGGCTCCGGCCCGTACACCCTGAAGGTCGAGGAGAAGGACGGAAAGGCCGTCTCCGCCGTCTTCTCCCGGAACCCGAACTACAAGGGCGGGCTGAAGCTCCGGAACGACCGGATCGAGATGCGCTTCCTGGCCGACTCGGCGGCCATGCAGACGGCCCTGGAAAAGGGCGACATCGATGTGATGACCCGCACCATGTCGCCCGACCAGGTGCGCCGGCTGGAGACCGAACCCGATCAGAGGATCAAGCTGGTCGAGACGCCCGGCCAGGAGATCCGCTATCTCGCCTTCAACACCGAGGACCGCACGGTGGGCGACAAGGCGGTCCGCCAGGCCATGGCCCGGCTGATCGACCGCCAGGCGCTGATCCGCGATGTGTACGAGCGCACCGCCAAGCCGCTGTACTCCATCGTCCCGTCCACCGTGGGCGGCCATGTGAACTCGTTCTTCAACAAGTACGGGGGCGGCCCCGACCCGGCGGGCGCCCGCAAGGCCCTGAAGGACGCGGGCGTCACCACCCCGGTGAAGCTGACCCTGGCCTACACCACCGACCACTACGGCTCGGCCACGGCCAAGGAGTTCGCCGCGCTGCGGACCCAGCTCAACGGCAGCGGCCTGTTCGAGGTGGAGGTCAAGGGCGTGCCCTGGGAGAAGTTCCGCCCGGCGCAGTCCCGGCGCGAGTACACCGTCTACGGCATGGGCTGGTTCCCGGACTTCCCGGACGCCGACAACTTCGTGGACCCGTTCTTCGCGAAGGACAACTTCCTCAACACGCCCTACCGCAACGACACCATCCGCGAGCAGCTCATCCCGCGCACCCGGCAGGCCACCCCGCGCACCGCCGCGGCCAGGAGCTTCGAGCAGATCCAGGACATCGTGGCCGACGAGGTGCCGGTGCTGCCGCTGTGGCAGGGCAACCAGTACATCGCCGCCCGCACCGACGTCACCGGCGTGGAGTGGGCTCTGAACTCCTCGTCCGTGCTCCAGCTCTGGGAGCTCGGCCGGTCCGCCGGCTGAGTCCCCGCGGCGGCGGCACGGAAGCAGTACCCGGCAGCAAATCGAGAAAAGTGTGAGGAACGTGCACGTGAGGAAACGTCATCAGTGGCTGGCAGTCCCGGTCGGAGCGGGGCTGGCCGCCGGACTGCTCACCGGGTGCGGTTCGGACGACGCCGATGCCGCCGGCAAGGGCGATCCGCTGGTCATGGGAATGACCGACAAGATCGTCTCGACCGACCCGGCCTCCGGTTACGACCCGGCCTCCTGGATGATCTTCAACAACGTCTTCCAGTCGCTGATGAGCTTCCCCCGGGGCGGCACCGTCCCGGAGCCCGAGGCGGCCGAGCGGTGCGGTTTCCAGGACGCCGAGAGCAAGACGTACAAGTGCGTCCTCAAGGACGGCCTGAAGTTCAGCAACGGCCATGAGCTCACGTCCAAGGACGTCGCCCACTCCTTCAACCGCACGCTGAAGATCAACGACAAGGCCGGTCCGGCCGTGATGCTCTCCATCATCAAGAGCATCGAGACCCCGGACGAGAAGACCGTGGTCTTCCGGCTGAAGAACTCCGACGCCACCTTCCCCATGAAGATCGCCTCGGGTGCCGGCTCGATCGTCGACCACCGCGAGTACGCCGCCGACAAGCTGCGCACCGACAACAAGGCCGTCGGCTCGGGTGTCTACAAGCTCGACAAGTACAGCAAGGACCAGGCGGTCCTCACCCTCAACACCGGCTACAAGGGCCCCGCCAAGGCCCGTAACTCCGGTATGACCATGAAGTTCTTCAACGACCAGGGCGCGCTCAAGACGGCCGTCCAGGACGGCGCGGTCGACCTCGCCTACCGTGGTCTGGCCATGAAGGACATCGCCGACCTGGAGGCCGCGACCACCACCGACAAGCGCGGTGTCGAGGTCGTCGAGGGCACCAGCGCCGAAATCCAGCACCTGGTCTTCAACATGAAGGACCCGGTCGTCGGCAAGCCCGGCGTGCGCAAGGCGATCGCCTACCTCATCGACCGCAGCGCGCTGGTGCGCGACGTCTACAAGCGCACCGCCAAGCCGCTCTACTCGGTCGTCCCCGCCGGCATCACCGGCCACAACACGGCCTTCTTCGACACCTACGGCGACCGTCCGCAGAAGGAGAAGGCCGCGGCGGCGCTGCGCTCCGCGGGCTACGAGAGCGGCAAGGTGCCGCTCACGCTGTGGGCCACCCCGGTCCGTTACGGCCCGGCCACGGTCGCGGCGTTCGAGGAGATCGCCCAGCAGCTCAACGCCAGCGGCCTGTTCGACGCCAAGGTGAAGAGCGTGCCGTTCGAGGAGTACGAGAAGGGCATGGAGGCCGGCCGCTACGGCATCTACGCCAAGGGCTGGGTCCCCGACTACCCGGACCCGGACAACTTCACCGCCCCGTTCTTCGGCAAGGACAGCGTGCTGTCCAACAACTACGAGTCCGACCGGATCTCCAAGCAGCTGCTCCCGTCGACCGCCGCCGAGGACAACCGGACGGCGACCGCCGCCAGCTTCGTCGAGGTCCAGAACATCGTGGCCCAGGAGCTCCCGGTGATCCCGTTGTGGCAGGGCAAGCAGTACGCCGTGGCCCGGAACAACGTCTCCGGCCTGGAGTGGAGTCTGGACGCCTCCACGGTCTTCCGCTTCTGGGAGATCAGCAAGGGCGGCCAGGGCTGACCGCCCCCTGAAACGACCGGGGGCCCACCGCACACGCGGTGGGCCCCGTCGGCCTTTCAGACCCCCGTACGCGTCACTGCGCTCCCGGCCGCACCAGCCCGCTCTCGTACGCGTAGACCGCCGCTTGGACCCGGTCGCGCAGCCCCAGCTTGGTCAGCACATGGCCCACATGCGTCTTGACCGTCGTCTCGCTGACGAACAGATCCGCCGCGATCTCCGCGTTCGACAGCCCGCGGGCCACCAGCTTGAGCACCTCCACCTCGCGGTCGGTCAGCGTGTGGAGTATGTCGGGCACCGGCTCCTCGCCGGACGGCAGCTTGCCCGCGTACTTGTCGAGCAGCCGGCGGGTGATGCTCGGCGCGAGCATCGCCTCGCCCGCCGCCACCACCCGGATCGCCTGCACCAGCTCATGGGCGGGCGCGTCCTTGAGGAGGAAGCCGCTGGCCCCCGCCCGCAGCGCCTCCACCACGTACTCGTCGAGGTCGAAGGTGGTGAGCACCAGCACCTTCGCCGGGCCGTCCCGCTCGGGGCCGGTGATCTGCCGGGTGGCCTCCACGCCGTCCATCCGGGGCATCCGGATGTCCATCAGCACCACATCGGGCTGGAGCGCCCGCACCTGGTCGAGGGCCTGCTGGCCGTCGCCTGCCTCGCCGACCACGGCGAGATCCTGCTCGGCCTCCAGAATCATCCGGAAACCGGTGCGGAGCAGCGGCTGGTCGTCGACCAGCAGGACGCGGATGGCCACAGGGGAACTCCTTCGCTAGACCTGCCCCATTCTGCCCTGGTCGCCCTCCGGGGATTCCGCAGGTCGGGCCAGAAGCGGATAGGCCGGGGGAGTCCCGCCGAATTCCGGACAGAACGCCTGATGGTCGCACCAACCGCAGAGCTTGCTGCGGCGCGGCCGCCAGTCGCCCGTCTCGGTGGCCCGCCGGATGGCCTCCCACAGCGCCAGCACCTTGCGCTCCACCGAGCGCAGATCCGCCTCGGTGGGGTCGTACGTCAGCACGTCGCCGCTGCCCAGATAGACGAGCTGGAGCCGGCTCGGCACCTCCCCGCGCAGCCGCCACAGCACGAGCGCGTAGAACTTCATCTGGAACAGGGCGCCCGAGGCGTAGTCCGGGTGGGGCGCCCGGCCCGTCTTGTAGTCCACGATCCGGACCGCCCCGGTGGGCGCGACGTCCACCCGGTCGATGAAGCCGCGCAGCGTCAGGCCCGAGTCCAGCACCGTCTCCACGTACAGCTCGCGCTCGGCGGGCTCCAGCCGCGTGGGGTCCTCCAGGGTGAACCAGCGCTCGACCAGCCGCTCGGCCTCGGCGAGCCAGGCCGACAGCCGCTCCGCCGCCACGGCGCCACCTGCCGCACCGCTCCCGGCGTCACCCGCCGCACCGCTCTCGGTGCCCTCCGCGGCACCGCTCCCGGCGCCGTCCGCCGCGCCGGACCCGTCCCCCGTACCGCCGGCCGCGCCGCCGTCGCCCCCCGGAGTCCCCTCCGTGAAGAGCTCCGCCAGCTCCGGGCGGTCGGCCAGCAGTCGCTCCCACTGACCGGCCACCATCGACCGCGCCCGCGCCAGCGTGCGCTCGGGCGCGGGGTCGTCGAAGAGGCGCTCCAGCACCGCGTGGACCAGCGTGCCCCGGGTGGCGGCCGCGCTCGGCCGCTCCGGCAGCCGGTCGATCACCCGGAACCGGTACAGCAGCGGGCAGGTCATGAAGTCGCCCGCCCGCGAGGGCGACAGCGAGTCGGGCCGCCCCGGCCGGGCGGCGCGGGCGCCCGCGGGGCGCTCGCCGGACCCGCCGCGCGCCGCCGGGAGCGCCCGCGGGCCGCCGGCCGCCTCCGTGCTCGTGCCGGACTCTTCGGTGCTGGTTCCCATGGGAGAAGACCCTACGGCCCGCCACTGACAGCCGGACGCATACCATCGACGGCGTACGCCCTCGCACTGCATGATCGTGGGATCGCACCGGGCCGGTGCGAGGGACGCGTGGCGATGAGGGGACACCGTGGACAAGAGCGGCGAGAGCGGGCGGCCGCGGTCCGGCAGCGGCGGCGACGGCCCCGGCCGACGGCCCGGCGACCGCGGCACCCGGCGGCCGTCGGGGCCCGGCGGTGGCATCCTCATGGGCCGGCCCTTCGGCGTGCCGGTCTACGTGGCCCCCAGCTGGTTCCTGGTGGCGGCGCTGATCACCTGGGTCTTCGGCGACCAGCTGGAGCGCGTGCTGCCGGAGCTGGGCAACGCCCGCTATCTGGTGTCGCTCTTCTTCGCGGTGGCCTTCTACGCGTCCGTGCTGGTCCACGAGCTCGCGCACACGGTCGCGGCGCTGCGGTTCAAACTGCCGGTGCGGCGCATCCAGCTCCAGTTCTTCGGCGGCGTCTCGGAGATCGAGAAGGAGTCGGAGACCCCCGGCCGGGAGTTCGTCCTGGCCTTCGTGGGCCCGCTGCTCTCGCTCGTCCTGTCCGGGGTCTTCTACCTGGGCATGCGGGCCGTGGAGCCCGGCACGGTGCCCGGGGTGCTGCTGGCCGGCCTGATGATCTCCAACCTGATCGTGGCCGCCTTCAACCTGCTGCCCGGCCTCCCGCTGGACGGCGGGCGGATGCTGCGCGCGATCGTGTGGAAGCTCAGCGGCCGGCCCATGGCCGGCACGGTCGCCGCCGCCTGGAGCGGGCGGGCGCTCGCCGTGGCGGTCCTGGTCGGGCTGCCCCTGGTGACCCACTCCAGCCTGCTGGCCGGCGACACGGCGGACCTCGACGGCATCAACACCATCACCGACGCGCTGCTCGCCGCCATCCTCGCCGCGATCATCTGGACCGGCGCGGGCAACAGCCTGCGGGTGGCCAGGCTGCGCCAGCACCTGCCCGAGCTGCGGGCCCGCGCGCTCACCCGGCGGGCGGTGCCGGTGTCCGCGGACACCCCGCTCTCCGAGGCCCTGCGCCGGGCCAACGAGGCCGGCGCCCGCGCCCTGGTCGTCGTCGACGGCCTCGGCGAGGCGACCGCGGTCGTGCGCGAGGCCGCCATCGTGGGCGTCCCCGAGCACCGGCGCCCGTGGGTGGCCGTCGGCGGGCTGGCGCAGGACCTCAAGCCGGGCATGCGGGTCTCCGCCGAGCTGGCGGGCGAGGAACTCCTCGACACCCTGCGGGCCACCCCGGCCACGGAGTACCTGGTGGTCGAGGAGACGGGGGAGATCTACGGCGTCCTCTCCACCGCCGATGTCGAACGCGCGTTCGTGGCGGCCATGAGTCGCTCCGCGACCTGAGCCACGGCTCCGCTCCACGACCGAGCCCGGCCCCGCTCCGCGACCTGAGCATCTACCCCGCTCCACTCCGCCACCCGAGCCCCCGCACCGGGCGTCACGAGCCCCGCCGCCGGGCGGGTAGGCTGGTCACATGTCCGAACCGACCGGTGCCGCCCGCCGTCGCGGGCCCTTCAAGGTCGGGGACCAGGTCCAGCTCACCGACCCCAAGGGACGCCACTACACCTTCACGCTCGAAGCCGGGAAGAGCTTCCACACCCACAAGGGTGCCTTCCCCCACGACGAGCTGATCGGTGCTCCCGAGGGCAGTGTTGTCCGCACCACGGGGAACGTCGCCTACCTCGCGCTGCGCCCCCTGCTCCCCGACTACGTCCTGTCCATGCCCCGCGGTGCCGCCGTGGTCTACCCCAAGGACGCGGGGCAGATCCTGGCGATGGCCGACATCTTCCCCGGCGCGCGGGTCGTCGAGGCCGGCGTCGGCTCGGGCTCGCTCAGCACCTTCCTGCTCCGCGCCATCGGCGACCAGGGCATGCTGCACTCGTACGAGCGCCGTGCCGACTTCGCCGAGATCGCCGCCGAGAACGTGCGGCGCTACTTCGGCGCCGAGCACCCGGCCTGGCAGCTCACCGTGGGCGACCTCCAGGACAACCTGTCCGACACCGATGTCGACCGGGTCATCCTGGACATGCTGGCCCCCTGGGAGTGCCTGGACGCCGTCTCCAAGGCGTTGGTCCCCGGCGGCATCCTCTGCGCCTACGTGGCCACCACCACCCAGATGGCGCGCACCGTCGAGGCCATCCGCGAGCACGGCACGTTCAACGAGCCCTCCGCGTGGGAGACCATGGTCCGCACCTGGCACGTCGAGGGCCTGGCCGTCCGCCCCGACCACCGGATGATCGGGCACACCGGCTTCCTGCTCACCGCCCGCCGCCTGGCCGACGGCGTGGAGCCGCCGCTGCGCCGCCGCCGCCCCGCCAAGGGCGCCTACGGCGAGGACTACACCCCGCCGGGCGGGTCCAAGGGCGGCTCCGCCGAGCGCGCCTGACGGCACGCGGCGGCCTCCGGGCACGCCGTACGACAACTGCCGAGCGGCGCGGCGCACTTCCCCCCGTCGGGGGAGGCGCGCCGCCCCGCTTCGCCGTGCCGTGGACCCGGTCGTTCCGGCCCGCTGTGACATGTGGCACCATGCGTGCCATCCCCGTCGGTACCGCTCTCACAGGAGACAGCCCGCGTGCAGCCCCCGGCAGGCTCCGGTACGGATCTTCCCCACACCCGCACCCGACCGGTGCACTGGATCGCCACCGCGGCGGCGCTCGCCGCCGTCCTCGGCCTCTCCCTGCTGGTGCAGCCCTCCGGCGCCGCCACCTCGCCGGGACCGGCCGTCCGGAGCGCCCCCGGACCCGGCGCGGCCCTCCCGGCCGCCGCCGCGCCAGACCCGCGCGCCGCGCGCTACCCCCTGGACTGCGGTCCGGAGAGCCCGGAGGTGGTCCGGCAGGGCTCGGGGGACCTCGACGGGGACGGCAGGGCCGAGACGGTCGCCGTCGTGCGCTGCACGGCCGGCTTCGGCACCCCGCCGAGCGGGATCTACGTCCTGGGCCATCCGCCCGGCGGCCGGGGCGCCCCCCGGGTCGTGGAGACCTTTCTGGACCCGAAGCAGGGCATGAGCGTGCTGGAGTTCGCGGTGCGCGACCGGACGGTCACGGCGACGCTGGCGGGCTACTCCTCGCGCGCGGTGCCGCGCTGCTGCCCGGACCGGCAGCGCGAGGTCAAGTGGCGGTGGCGGCAGGGCAAGTTCGAGCTCGTGCCGCAGGCGCTGCCGGGAGCGGTGTGAGCGATGGCGCAGCGTACGCGTCCGGTCACGCGGGGTCGACGCCTCGCGCCCGGCTCGTGCCGCGCCGGCGGCGGCGCCGGGCCGCCGCCGGAGCCGCGCTCAGTCGGCGGCGGGCCCGTAGACCTCGACCCTGTCCGAAACCCGCCGTACGTGAATGCACTCCCCGGGGCACTCGCGGGCGGAGTCGACCACGTCGTTGAGCAGCGGCAGCGGTACGGGCGTTGTGGCGCCCGGCGCGCTCAGCAGCTCGTCGTCCGGGCTCTTCACATAGGCCAGCCCGTCGATGTCCAGCTCGAAGACCTCGGGCGCGTACTGGGCACAGATGCCGTCGCCCGTGCACAGATCCTGGTCGATCCACACCTCGAGATCTTCGAGACCTTCGTTCTGAGTGGACATCTCGCCTGCCGATCCTGCGTACGTGAACCAATTGGAGCCAGCCCTGACGGGTGTTGACCGTCTCGACGATACAACCGGTCGCTTTCCGATGTTGTTGGGTGGGTATCCCCCTGGCGTGAGCACGTGCCGACGAGCACGTACGCAAGGGTGAAGATCGGACACACCCCGACCGTCTTTGTGATCTAGGGGTTTCAACCCGCACCGGCCCAGGTAGGGTCTGGAAGCGTCCAGCTCCCCTTGGAGGAGGTGAGGACCGTGGCAGCCCACGACGACGACATCAACCGCGGCGTCCGGCCGGGGCGGGGGTCTGACGACCCGGCCGGCCAGGTCGCCTATCTCGAGCAGGAGATCGCCGTCCTGCGGCGCAAGCTCGCCGACTCTCCGCGTCATACGAGGATTCTCGAAGAGCGGATCGTCGAGCTTCAGACCAACCTGGCCGGCGTGTCCGCTCAGAACGAGCGGCTCGCCAATACGCTCCGCGAGGCCCGCGACCAGATCGTGGCCCTCAAGGAGGAGGTCGACCGGCTCGCGCAGCCGCCGGCCGGCTTCGGGGTCTTCCTGCAGGCGAACGAGGACGGCACGGCGGACATCTTCACCGGCGGGCGCAAGCTCCGGGTGAACGTCAGCCCCAGCGTCGAGCTCGACGACCTCAGGCGCGGCCAGGAGGTCATGCTCAACGAAGCGCTCAATGTGGTTCAGGCCATGGAGTTCGAACGGGCCGGGGACATCGTCACCCTCAAGGAGATCCTCGAGGACGGCGAGCGCGCCCTGGTGGTCGGGCACACCGACGAGGAGCGGGTGGTGCGGCTCGCCGAGCCGCTGCTGGACGCCACCATCCGCGCCGGCGACGCCCTGCTGCTCGAGCCCCGCTCGGGCTATGTCTACGAGGTCGTGCCCAAGAGCGAGGTCGAGGAACTGGTCCTCGAAGAGGTCCCGGACATCGACTACGACCGGATCGGCGGTCTGGGTAACCAGATCGAGCTCATCCGGGACGCGGTCGAGCTCCCCTATCTCTACCCGGACCTGTTCAAGGAGCACGAACTGCGGCCGCCCAAGGGCGTGCTGCTGTACGGCCCGCCCGGCTGCGGCAAGACGCTCATCGCCAAGGCCGTGGCCAACTCCCTGGCCAAGAAGGTCGCGGAGGTGACCGGCCAGCCCGCCGGGAAGAGCTACTTCCTGAACATCAAGGGCCCCGAGCTGCTCAACAAGTACGTCGGCGAGACCGAGCGGCACATCCGCCTGGTCTTCCAGCGGGCCCGGGAGAAGGCGAGCGAGGGCACCCCCGTCATCGTCTTCTTCGACGAGATGGAGTCGCTCTTCCGCACCCGTGGCTCCGGTGTCAGCTCGGACGTGGAGAACACCATCGTCCCGCAGCTGCTCGCCGAGATCGACGGCGTGGAGGGCCTGGAGAACGTCATCGTCATCGGGGCCTCCAACCGCGAGGACATGATCGACCCGGCGATCCTGCGGCCGGGGCGCCTCGATGTGAAGATCAAGATCGAGCGCCCGGACGCGGAGGCGGCGAAGGACATCTTCGGCAAGTACCTCAAGCCGACGCTGCCGCTGCACGCCGATGATCTCGCCGAGCACCGGGGGTCCCGCGAGGCCGCGATCGACGGCATGATCCAGTCGGTCGTGGAGCAGATGTACGCGGAATCCGAGGAGAACCGCTTCCTCGAGGTCACCTACGCCAATGGTGACAAGGAAGTCCTTTACTTCAAGGACTTCAACTCCGGAGCGATGATCCAGAACATCGTCGACCGGGCGAAGAAAATGGCCATCAAGGCCTATCTCGATCACAATCAGAAAGGTCTTCGGGTCTCCCATCTGCTCGCCGCGTGCGTGGACGAGTTCAAGGAGAACGAGGACCTGCCGAACACCACGAATCCGGACGACTGGGCCAGGATCTCCGGAAAGAAGGGCGAGCGGATCGTGTTCATCCGTACCCTCGTCACCGGAAAGCAGGGCGCGGACACCGGACGCTCCATCGACACGGTGGCGAACACCGGTCAGTATCTGTAACGGCAGCCGTGTGCGTTCCGGGGGTTTTGGGGGTCGCCCCCGAAAGGACGCGGCGAGGCGCGAATCGGAGCCGAGCAATGACCCAAATGATCTCCCAACCACCGCAAAGGCGTTCTAGGCTCTTCGGTACCGCCGAGTCGCTGGGTGCGGGGACGGGCACCGCACACGCATCGGAGAAGAAGCGGTACTTGAGCGCCGCCCCCGGCCGGGGCCGGCGCCGGGCAAGGAGGGCCGCATGACCGTACGGCGCGTTATGGGCATCGAGACGGAGTACGGGATCTCCGTCCCCGGTCACCCGAACGCCAATGCCATGCTCACCTCGTCCCAGATCGTCAACGCCTACGCGGCGGCGATGCACCGGGCGCGCCGCGCCCGCTGGGACTTCGAGGAGGAGAATCCGCTGCGGGACGCCCGCGGCTTCGACCTCGCCCGCGAGTCGGCGGACGCCAGCCAGCTCACCGACGAGGACATCGGCCTGGCCAACGTGATCCTCACCAATGGCGCCCGGCTGTACGTGGACCACGCCCACCCGGAGTACAGCGCCCCGGAGGTCACCAATCCGCGCGACGCCGTGCTCTGGGACAAGGCCGGCGAGCGGATCATGGCCGAGGCCGCCGAGCGCGCCGCCCAGCTCCCGGGCGCCCAGCGGATCCTGCTGTACAAGAACAACACCGACAACAAGGGCGCGTCCTACGGCACGCACGAGAACTACCTGATGAAGCGGGAGACCCCGTTCTCGGACATCGTGCGCCATCTGACGCCGTTCTTCGTCTCCCGCCAGGTGATCACCGGCGCCGGCCGGGTCGGCATCGGCCAGGACGGCCACGAGCACGGCTTCCAGCTCAGTCAGCGGGCGGACTACTTCGAGGTCGAGGTCGGCCTGGAGACCACGCTCAAGCGCCCGATCATCAACACCCGCGACGAGCCGCACGCCGACGCCGAGAAGTACCGCCGGCTCCATGTGATCATCGGCGACGCCAATCTCTCCGAGATCTCCACCTACCTCAAGCTCGGCACGACCGCGCTGGTGCTGTCCATGATCGAGGACGGCTTCATCGCCGTGGACCTGGCCGTCGACCAGCCGGTGCGCACCCTGCACCAGGTGTCGCACGACCCGACCCTGCGCCGGCTGGTCACGCTCCGCAGCGGTCGCACCCTCACCGCCGTACAACTCCAGATGGAGTACTTCGAGCTGGCCCGCAAGTACGTCGAGGACCGCTTCGGGGCGGACGCCGACGAGCAGACCAAGGACGTCCTGGCCCGCTGGGAGGACGTGCTGGGGCGGCTGGAGCACGATCCGATGAGCCTGGCGGGCGAGCTGGACTGGGTCGCCAAGCGGGAGCTGCTGGAGGGCTACCGCCGCCGCGACCGGCTGGACTGGGACGCCGCCCGGCTGCACCTGGTGGACCTCCAGTACGCGGACGTGCGGGCCGAGAAGGGCCTGTACAACCGGCTGGCGGCGCGCGGCCGGATGAAGCGGCTGCTGACCGAGGAGGAGGTGGAGCGGGCCCGGACGAAGCCGCCGGAGGACACCAGGGCCTATTTCCGGGGGCGCTGCCTGGAGCAGTACGCCGACCATGTGGCCGCGGCCTCCTGGGACTCGGTGATCTTCGACCTGCCCGGCCGTGACTCCCTGCAACGGGTGCCCACCCTGGAGCCACTGCGGGGCACCCGCAACCATGTGAAGGAGCTGCTCGACCGCTGCCGCACCGCGGAGGACCTGGTGCGGGTGCTCTCCGGCGGCTGAGCGGGCCCGGGCCGGAAAGGGCTGAATCGACGGCGATCCGGGAATCATCGAAATGACGTCCGGACGTTGCGAGAACTACAGGGCCGATGTCAGAGCCTCCTAGTAGGGTCTGATCTTGTACGTCGAACCGAGCGGGGT
Organism: Streptomyces sp. URMC 123; assembly: GCF_051386515.1. Lineage (NCBI taxonomy): Bacteria > Bacillati > Actinomycetota > Actinomycetes > Kitasatosporales > Streptomycetaceae > Streptomyces > Streptomyces sp. URMC 123. The sequence continues at coordinate 14,247 of NZ_JBPQTV010000098.1, forward strand.
GAGGGATATGGCGACCAAGGACACCGGCGGCGGACAGCAGCGGGCGACGCGCTCCACGGAGGAGGTCGAGGAGACCGCCCAGGACGCGCAGTCGTCCGAGGACCTCAAGGAGCGCCAGGAGAAGCTGTCGGACGACGTGGACTCCGTCCTGGACGAGATCGACGACGTCCTCGAGGAGAACGCGGAGGACTTCGTCCGTTCCTTCGTCCAGAAGGGCGGCCAGTAGGACGGCCCCTTCCGTCCCGCGCCCCCGGGGGGGCCCCGGGACGGAGGACATTCACGGCCACGGGTACAGTCCTGCTGAGCTGTTTCAAGATCCGTTCAGATCTGTTCGATCCGTTCCGGTCCTCCGATCCGCTCGGAGATCCCACGGATCGATCCAGCGAACCGTCATGCGCAGTCATTGAGAACCAGCAGTCATTGAGAACCAATGGAAGGAAACGCGTGGAAGCCACGACTCGTAGCATTGGGCGACTGCCCGCTGCCTTCCTGACGCCCGGCTCGTCCTCGTTCATGGACTTCCTGGCCGAGTACTCGCCGGAGCTGCTGCCGGGCCGGCGCAAGCTCCCGCCGGTGGAGGGCGCGGTGGAGATCCCGCACGGCACGACGATCGTGGCCGCCACCTTCCGGGGCGGGGTGGTGCTCGCCGGCGACCGGCGCGCCACCATGGGCAATGTGATCGCCCAGCGGGACATCGAGAAGGTCTTCCCCGCCGACGAGTACTCCGCGGTCGGCATCGCGGGCACGGCGGGCCTGGCCGTGGAGATGGTCAAGCTCTTCCAGCTGGAGCTGGAGCACTTCGAGAAGGTCGAGGGCGCCCAGCTCTCCCTGGAGGGCAAGGCGAACCGGCTCTCCGCCATGATCCGCGGCAATCTGGGCATGGCCCTCCAGGGCCTCGCCGTGGTGCCGATCTTCGCCGGCTGGGACGTGGACCGCGAGAAGGGCCGCATCTTCAGCTACGACGTCACCGGCGGCCGCTCCGAGGAGCACGGCTTCGCCGCCACCGGCTCCGGCTCGGTCTTCGCCCGCGGCGCGCTCAAGAAGCTCTACCGCGAGGACCTCGACGAGAGCCAGGCGTGCACCCTGGTGGTCCAGGCGCTGTACGACGCGGCGGACGACGACTCCGCGACCGGCGGCCCCGACCTCGCCCGGCGGATCTACCCCATCGTCACGGTCATCACCGAGGCGGGCTTCCGCAAGCTGTCCGGGGACGAGAACGCGGAGATCGCCCGGGCCATCCACGAGCGTCGGCTCACCGAGCCCGACGGCCCCCGGGCCGCGCTCCTCTGACGGCGGCGGCTGGAGCGCAATGCACGTGTCAACCACAGAAAGGGACGGGTAGCCGGTGTCGACGCCGTTCTATGTCTCACCCCAGCAGGCCATGGCCGACCGGGCCGAATACGCCCGCAAGGGCATCGCGCGCGGCCGTAGCCTCGTCGTGCTGCAGTACGCCGACGGCATCGTCTTCGTCGGCGAGAACCCGTCCCGGGCGCTGCACAAGTTCAGCGAGATCTACGACCGGATCGCCTTCGCCGCGGCCGGCAAGTACAACGAGTACGAGAACCTGCGCATCGGCGGGGTGCGCTACGCCGATCTGCGGGGCTACACCTACGACCGCGACGATGTGACCGCCCGCGGCCTCGCCAACGTCTACGCCCAGACGCTGGGCAACATCTTCTCCAGCGCGGGCGAGAAGCCCTACGAGGTGGAGCTGGTCGTGGCCGAGGTGGGGGAGACCCCCGCGGGCGACCAGATCTACCGCCTGCCGCACGACGGCTCCATCGTCGACGAGCACGGCTCGGTGGCCGTCGGCGGCAACGCCGACCAGATCAGCAGCTTCCTCGACCAGCGGCACCGCGACGGCATGACCCTCGCCGAGGCGATCAAGCTCGCCGTCGAGGCGCTGGCCCGGGACAACAACGGTGGGCAGCGCACCCTCACCGCCGACCAGCTGGAGGTCGCCGTCCTGGACCGGACGCGGCCGCAGAAGCGCAAGTTCAAGCGGGTGGTGGGCCGCCAGCTCGGCCGCCTGCTGGAGCCGGGGGGCGGGGCGGCCTCCGGCTCGGAGACCGAGGACGAGGGGTCGGCCGAGCAGTAGAAGCCGGACGGCGGCCCGCAGCGGCCGCACGGCCTCTCCCGCGCCTCCCGGGCCTCCCGGACGTCGCTATCCGCCCCCGTCGGCAGCAGCCGGCGGGGGCGGCGCCGTACCACGGGGTTCTCGGCGCCGAGCACCGCCGGGCCGGTGGCGCCCCGTACCGCCGGGGTCGTCAGCGCGCCGGGCCGGTGGAGTCCCGGACCACCAGCTCCACCGGAAGCGCGGCCCCCGGCGCCGGGCGCCCGTCCAGCACCGCCAGCAGCGCGGCCATGCCCCGCTCGCCGACCTCCTCCGCCGGCAGCCGCACCGTGGTGAGCTCCGGCTCCACCGCCGTCGCGAGCGCCAGATCGTCGAAGCCCGTCACCGAGACGTCCTCCGGCACCCGCAGCCCCAGCCGGCGCAGCGCCTTGCAGGCCCCCGCCGCGAGCACATCGCCGTCGCACACGATCGCCGTCGGCCGCGGCCCGGGGCCGGCCAGCGCCCGCTCCACGGCCCGCCGCCCCGCGTGCACCTCCAGCGCGGCGGGCTCGGTGCGCACCTCGGTGCCCGGGACCGAGCGAGCGGTTTCGGCCAAAGTGCGGGCCCGGACATGGAACGTCCAGGTGTCCACCGCCGCCGCGAGATGCAGAAAGCGGCGGTGGCCCAGGCCCAGCAGGTGGTCCATCACCTGGCGCATGCCGTCCGCGATGTCCGGGTTGACGGTCGCCGCCACGTCCGCCCCGGCCGGGTCGCTGTCGAGCATCACCAGCGGCAGGCCCCCGCCCCGCATCTCCGCGAGCGCCCCCGCCGCCATCGACGAGGCGATCACCCCGTCCAGCGTGGAGCGCGCCGAGCCGAACGGGTCCCGGGCCGGGCCCACGCCCTCGGGGGAGGGGTAGAGCACCACCCCGAAGCCGTTCTCGCCGGCGACGCCCGAGGCGCCCGCGTACACCCGGGCGAAGAACTCGTTCGTCAGCGCGGGGACCACCAGCAGCGCCGTCCGGGTCCGGCCCAGCCGCAGGCTGCGGGCCGCCAGATTCGGCCGATAGCCCAGCTCGCGCGCCGCCGCCCGCACCGCGTCGGCGGTGCGCTCCGAGACCCTGCCGCGCCACTTGCCGCCCAGCACCAGCGACACGGTCGCCTGGGAGACGCCCGCGGCGCGCGCCACGTCCCGGCTCGTCGTCCGCTCGCCCGCGGCGGCCGGAACCGCCGGCTCCGGTGCTGTCTCCGGGGATGTCACGTGCTGGTCCCGCCCTTCCCTCCACGGGCGCGACGGGCCTGAAGCCCCCGCGCGCCGACCGGCGCCGCCGTCTTCCGAGTGGACCCGACAGCCGACGACATGGTACGTATAACGCCGAAGGTTATACGTATTACCTGGGTGGGTTTCCACGAGAGGGGCGGAACATGGCCGCGGGTTACGCGGAATTGCTACGGACGCGCTATGCGGCGCGGCTGCTCGCCGGCACGCTCGTGGGCCGCCTCCCCAACGCCGTGGCGGCCATCGCCATCGTGCTCTTCGTCCGCTCCGAGGGCGGCAGCTACACCCTCGCCGGGGTGCTCTCCGCCGTGTACGGCATCGGCACCGCCGTGGGCCAGCCGCTGCTGGGCCGGGCCGTGGACCTCTGGGGACAGCCCCGGGTGATCTTCCCCGCGGCCGTGATATCCGCCCTGGGCATGGTGCTCTTCGCCGCCGTCGGGCTTGAGCCGCTGGCCGTCGCCTACGCCTCCGTGGTGATCGCCGGTGTCTTCACGCCGCCCCTGGAGGGCGGCCTGCGGGCCCTGTGGCCCAGCGTGCTCCAGCGCGAGGACCGGGTGCACGCCGCGTACGCCCTGGACGCCGTGGCCCAGGAGATCATGTTCACCGTCGGCCCGCTGCTCGTCACGGTCTCCGTGGCGCTGTGGTCGGAGGCCACCGCGCTGCTGGTGCTCAACGCCCTCGGCGTGCTCGGCGCGCTGTCGGTCGTCGTGTCGAAGCCGTCCCGGGAGTGGCGGTCCGCCCCGCGCGAGGCGCACTGGCTCGGCGCGCTGCGCTCGCCCGGCCTCCTCGCCCTCCTCGGCGCCTTCTTCTTCGTCGGCACCGCGCTCGGCGCGATCGCGGTCGCTGCGCTCGCCTACTCCGACGACCACGGCGGCGACATGGTCTACGGCATGCTGATGGCCGCGCTCAGCCTGGGCGCCCTGGCCGGCGGCATGGTCTACGGCGCCCGGCAGTGGGCCGGCGAGCCCGAGCGGCGGCTGCGGTTCATCGTGGCCGCGCTCGCCGTCGGCTATCTGCCGCTGGTGCTCACTCCCGGCATCGTCACCATGACGGTGTTCGCCACCGTCTCCGGCGTCTTCCTCGCCCCCGCCCTGGCCTGCGCCTTCGTGGTCGTCGACCGGCACGCGCCGCGCGGCACCGTGACCGAGGCGTTCTCCTGGCTGGTGACCACCTTCACCGTCGGCGCGGCGGTGGGCACGGCCGCCGCCGGCCCCGCCGTCCAGCACGGCGGCACGGCCGCGGGGTACGCCGTACCGGGCGCCGCCGGGCTCGCGGCCCTGCTGGTGCTGGTCGCCACCGGCAAGGTCCTCGCAGCTCCCGGCCGCTCCACGGTTGTCGCACGCCATGTCGAAAATGATCCGAGCGGTGCTGTCGAACCCGGTTTCAGAGCAGGGCATCAGGCGTAATGTTCAGGCATGGACCGCCGCATTTTCGGGCTGGAGAACGAGTACGGCGTCACGTGCACGTTCAGGGGACAGCGCCGACTGTCGCCTGACGAAGTGGCGCGCTACCTCTTCCGCCGTGTCGTTTCCTGGGGCCGCAGCAGCAATGTGTTTCTGCGCAACGGCGCCCGCCTCTACCTCGACGTGGGCTCGCACCCGGAATACGCAACCCCGGAGTGCGACAGCGTGACGGAGCTGGTCACGCACGACAAGGCGGGCGAGCGCATTCTGGAGGGCCTGCTCGTCGACGCCGAACGCCGCCTGCACGAGGAGGGAATCGCGGGCGACGTCTATCTCTTCAAGAACAACACCGACTCGGCGGGCAACTCCTACGGCTGCCACGAGAACTACCTCGTGGCCCGGCACGGCGAGTTCTCCCGGCTCGCGGACATCCTCATTCCGTTCCTGGTGACCCGGCAACTGCTCTGCGGGGCGGGAAAGGTGCTCCAGACCCCGCGCGGCGCCGTCTACTGCGTGAGCCAGCGGGCCGAGCACATCTGGGAGGGCGTCAGCTCGGCGACCACCCGCTCCCGACCCATCATCAACACCCGTGACGAGCCGCACGCGGACGCCGAGCGCTACCGCCGGCTCCATGTCATCGTCGGCGACTCCAACATGTCCGAGACGACCACGCTGCTGAAGGTCGGCGCCACGGACCTCGTGCTGCGCATGATCGAAGCGGGCACGGTGATGCGCGACCTGACGCTGGAGAACCCCATTCGGGCCATCCGCGAGGTCAGCCATGACACGACCGGCCAGCGCAAGGTGCGGCTCGCCAGCGGACGCGAGGCGTCCGCCCTGGAGGTGCAGCAGGAGTACTACGAGAAGGCCGTCGACTTCTGCGAGCGCCGCGGCATCGTCACCGGCACCGTGGAGCGCGTGCTGGAGCTGTGGGGCCGCACCCTGGAGGCGGTGCGGACCGAGGATCTCGACCGCATCGACACCGAGATCGACTGGGTGATGAAGTACAAGCTCATCGAGCGGTACCGGGCCAAGCACAACATCACCATGTCGCATCCGCGCATCGCCCAGATAGACCTCGCCTACCACGACATCCACCGCCGGCGGGGCCTGTACTACCTGTTGGAGAAGCGCGGCCAAGCGGCCCGGATCTGCAACGACTTGAAGATCTTCGAGGGCAAGTCGGTGCCGCCGCAGACCACCCGGGCCCGGCTGCGCGGCGACTTCATCCGCCGGGCCCAGGAGCAGCGGCGGGACTTCACCGTCGACTGGGTCCATCTCAAGCTCAACGACCAGGCGCAGCGCACGGTCCTGTGCAAGGACCCGTTCCGCTCGGTGGACGACCGGGTGGAGAAACTGATCGCCGGCATGTGAGCGGGCACGAAGGCGGACACGAGAGCAGGCGTGCGCGGAGGCGGACGAGCCGCCCATCGCGTACGGAGTGGTGACACCCGGCCGCGCGCCGGAGGCCCCGGGGCTTCCGGCGCG
>NZ_JBPQTV010000099.1:0-20039 GCF_051386515.1 Streptomyces sp. URMC 123
TGTGTATAAGAGACAGGCCGTCCCCTCCTCTCGGGCGGGTCAGCCCAGCAGCCGCGGCCGGTGCCGCGCCTTCGCCAGCTCCGCCCTGACGTCCGTGGCATAGCGGTCGACGTACTCCTGGCCGGAGAGCTTGAGGATGGCGTACATGATCTCGTCGGTGGCCGCCCGCAGCACGGCGCGCTCGTCGGCCATCCCGGCGTAGCGGGAGAAGTCCATCGGCTCGCCGAAGCGAATGGTCACCCGGCCCACCCGGGGCAGCCGCCGGCCGGGCGGCTGCACCTCGAAGGTCCCCACCATGGCGCAGGGCACCACCGGCACCCGCCCCTTGATGGCCATGGTCGCGACGCCCACCCGGCCCTTGTAGAGGCGGCCGTCGTGCGAGCGGGTGCCCTCCGGATAGATGCCCAGCAGCTCGCCGGCGCGCAGCACGCCCAGCCCCTCGCGGATGGCCGACTGCCCGGCCCTGCCGCCGGAGCGGTCCACCGGGATCTGGCCCGCGCTGTGGAAGAACGCGGCCGTCAGCCGCCCCTTGAGCCCGGGGCCCGTGAAGTACTCGGCCTTGGCCAGGAAGGTGATCCTGCGGCTGAGGATCACCGGCAGCAGGAAGTGGTCGGAGAACGACAGATGATTGCCCGCGATGATCGCGGGGCCCTCCAGGGGGACGTGCTCCAGCCCCTCGATCCGTGGCCTGAACATCAGGCGCAGCAACGGCCCCAGGATCACGTACTTGAGCAGGTAGTAGAACATGAGGCCGCTCCTCGCTCTGGTCGCTTGAGGCGAATGCGCTCCCGCGGGCGTGCCGGGGGAGCGCTACGGCAATGCGGTGGCGATGCGTTACGGCAGTGCGGTACGGCGGTATGGCTGTGCGGCTGTGCGACGGTATGGCCGCGCGGCGGTACGGCGGTGCGTTACGGCTGGTCACACGGTGTGAGGGGCGTCAGTCTAGGGGTAGCCCCGGGCGCGCGGAACCACCACTCGTCGGACATGTCGTGACTGGTTCCCGACGCTTTTGACGTACCGTCAGTAACCCGTCGTGCGCGCGGCCCGGCGTCGCGCGGCCGCTCCGACAGGTGGTCCCTTTCCGGGCAATTGTCCATTTCGAACCCCCGGGCGGCGCCGTCCCCTGTTGGACGGACACGGCACGTGACCCCAGGGGGTTCAGGGAAGCCTGCTTCCGGCAGCACAACCCCCGACGAAGGGATCACTGCTCATGCGCCTGCGATTCACCGCCGTCGTCCTGGCCGTCCTGGCGGCCTCCGTCCTGACCGTCACACCGGCGTCGGCCCTCGGCCTGACCCAGCTGACGAGCGGCATCACCGGGCCGCTGCTGAAGAGCGACAACGGGCAGGGGCTCGGCACCGCGCTGAGGCTCTGACCCGTGGGCCGGCCGCTCCCGACGACGGACCGGCCGGCCCCCGAACGACGGCGACCCGTGGCTCCCGGGACCGGACCGGTCCTAGGAGCCACGGGTCGCCAGCACCCCCAGGGTCGCCATCACCAGCACGACCCAGGCGAACCACAGCCAGCCGTTGCTGCCCAGCGCCACCGTGTACGCGGTCACCAGCACCAGTCCGCCGACCGTGAACAGCGCCATCGTCTTCGCGGATGCGGGCATCGAAGCAGCCTCCTCCCGGCGGCCCGGGAACCGGGAACCCGGACCGCGGCCAGGGGACCATCGTCACCCGGAGGGCGCCTCCACCGCTACTGGCCGCGGGCCTCGCGCGCCTGGAGCGAGGCCAGATAGGCGTTGTACGCGGCGAGCTCGCGGTCCCCGTCGCGGGCCGCGGCCCGGTCCGAGCGGCGCGCCTGGCGCTGCTCGGAGCGGTACCACTGGTACACCAGCGCCACCAGCACCACCACCGACGGGATCTCGCTGAACGCCCACGCGATGCCGCCCGCCCACTGCTGGTCGTCCAGCGCCTCGATGCCCAGCGAGGCCGGCGGGCTGGTGTAGGTGCCGATCATCGGCTCGGAGGCCATCATCAGGGCGATGCCGAAGAACGCGTGGAAGGGCATCCCCGCGAACAGCTCCAGCATCCGCATCACATAGCCGGGCCGGTGCGGGCCCGGGTCCACGCCCATGATCGGCCAGAAGAAGACCAGGCCCACCGCCAGGAAGTGCAGCATCATCGCGATGTGCCCGACCTTGCTCCCCATGAGGAAGTCGAAGATCGGCGTGAAGTAGAGCGCGTAGAGGCTCGCGATGAAGAGCGGGATCGTGAACGCGGGGTGCGAGATCACCCGGACGTAGCGGCTGTGCAGAAAGGCCACGAGCAGCTCGCGCGGCCCCTTGCGGCCCCGCCCGGCGGCCGGCAGCGCCCGCAGCATGAGCGTCACGGGCGCGCCGAGCAGCAGCAGGATGGGGGAGAGCATGCTGATGATCATGTGCTGCACCATGTGCACGCTGAACATGACCATGCCGTACTCGTTGAGCGCGGTGCACATCACCAGGGCGATGGACAGCACGCCCAGGGCGAAGGCGACCACGCGGCCCACCGGCCACTCGTCGCCGCGCCGCCGCAGCCGCACCACGCCCCAGCCGTACAGGCCCAGCGCCAGCAGCGAGCCGACGAGAAAGAACGGCTCACCGGTGAACTCCAGCCCCCGTTCCAGCGTGAACGGCGGCAGATCCATCGTCATGCCGTGCCCGCCGTGATCCATCCGCTCGCTCCTGATTCGCGCCGATTGCGTCCCGCACAAGACTAGAGCCGCCCCCCGCCGGACTCCCGGCGGGGGGCGGCTCCACCGGTCGCGCCGGCGCGCCGGGTCAGAGCACGCACTCCGCCTCGGTGTAGCGCTCCGCCGGCACCGTCTTCAGGCTGCTCACGGCCTCCGCCAGGGACACCAGGGTGATGTCCGTGCCGCGCAGCGCCGTCATCATCCCGAAGTCCCCGCGGTGCGCCGCCTCCACCGCGTGCCAGCCGAAGCGGGTGGCCAGCACCCTGTCGTACGCGGTCGGGGTGCCGCCGCGCTGCACATGGCCGAGGATCACCGGGCGGGCCTCCTTGCCGAGCCGCCGCTCCAACTCGTCGGAGAGCTGGCGGGCCACCCCGGCGAACCGCTCGTGGCCGTAGACGTCGGTGCCGCCGGCGTCGAAGGCCATCGAGCCCTCGCGCGGCTTGGCCCCCTCGGCGACGACCACGATGGCGAACTTCTTGCCCGCCTCGAACCGGCGCCCGACCACCTCCGTCAGCTCCTCGACGTCGAACGGGCGCTCCGGCACCACGATCGCGTGGGCGCCGGCCGCCATGCCCGAGTGCAGCGCGATCCAGCCGGTGTGCCGGCCCATGACCTCGACGATCAGCACCCGCTGGTGCGACTCGGCGGTGGTCTTGAGCCGGTCCAGGGCCTCCGTGGCCACGCCCACCGCCGTGTCGAACCCGAAGGTCACATCGGTCGCGGCGATGTCGTTGTCGATGGTCTTGGGCACCCCGACGACGGGCAGCCCGGCGTCCGAGAGCAGCCGGGCGGCCTTGAGGGTGCCCTCGCCGCCGATCGGGATGACCGCGTCCAGCCCCAGCTCGCGCACATGGCCGCGGGCGCGCTCGACACCGTCGCGCAGATGGGCCGGCTGGACCCGGGAGGAGCCGAGGATGGTGCCGCCGCGGGCGAGGATGCCGCCCACCGCGTCCAGGTCGAGCTTGCGGTGGTCGCCCTCCAGCAGGCCCCGCCACCCGTCGTGGAAGCCGATGACCTCGTCACCGTGGTCGGCCACGGCGCGGTGGACGACCGAGCGGATGACGGCGTTCAGCCCGGGGCAGTCGCCGCCGGACGTGAGCACACCGATGCGCATGCGCGTTACGCGGGCTGGGTCGCGGCGGCGATGCGCTCCTCGCGCAGCGCCTCGTACCAGCGGTCGTCGGTCGGCGGCAGGGCGTTGACGTCCAGCGCCAGCTTGAGGAGCAGGTCCGCGATCAGCGGGTTGCGGGCCAGCACCGGGCCGTGCATGTAGGTGCCGAAGACGGTGTCGTTGTACGCGCCCTCGTAGCCGTCGCCGGTGCCGTTGCCGTTGCCCACCCGCACCCGGGCGAACGGGCGGGCCGTCGGGCCGAGGTGGGTGACGCCCTGGTGGTTCTCGAAGCCGGTCAGCGGCGGCAGCCCGAGCCGCTCGTCGATGTCGGCCAGCACGTCGCCGACGCAGCGCGCGCCCTCGCCGCGGGTGCTGACCACGTCCAGCAGCCCCAGGCCCTGCTCGCGCTCGCCCAGGTCGTTGATGAACTCATGGCCCAGGATCTGGTAGCCGGCGCAGACCGAGAACACGATCGCGCCGTTGGCCACGGCGCGGTTCAGCCCGCCGTCGCGGCGCAGCCGCTCGGCCGCCAGCCGCTGCGGCCGGTCCTCGCCGCCGCCGATCAGATAGATGTCCCCGGAGGTGGGGATCTGCTGGTCGGAGCGGACGTCCAGACGCGCCACGTCCAGGCCGCGCTGTCGCGCCCGCCGCTCCACCACCAGGGCGTTGCCCTGGTCGCCATAGGTGCTCAGCAGGTCCGGGTAGACCCACACCAGGCGCAGGCTGTTGTCGCTCATGCTCGCAATCCTTTACGTGCCGTACGGCGCGCCCGTGAGCCACGGGTGCCGTTACGCGGGTCCGGTCAGTTGCCTACGCGGCGGCGCAGGTCCTGGAACGCGGTGTAGTTGGCGATCGTCTCGATCCGCCCGGGCGGGGCCATGCCCACCGCCTCGTCCACGCTCTCGCAGACCCGGAAGTCCAGCCCGGCGACCTCCAGCCGCACGGCCAGGTCCAGCTTGCGGTCGCCGATGACGAAGATCGGGTGTCCGGCGAGCCGGGTGTAGTCGACGTCCCACAGCCAGGAGGTGTCGGTGCCGTCGGCGCCCCGCGCGTTCACCGAGAGGATCACCGGGGTCGGCGGCGGGTCGATCAGGGAGAAGGTCTCCAGCCAGCCGGCCGGGTTCTTCGCCAGCAGCAGCCGCAGCTCGCGGCCGAGGAAGTCGACCACGTCGTAGCGGCCGGCCACGGCCTGCACCTGGTACATCCGCTCCAGCGCGACCTGCGGCGGCACGCCGAAGACCGCGGCGACGGCGGCGGAGGTGGTGGCGTTCGCCTTGTTCGCCCGGCCCGGGAGCTGGAGCCGGATCGGCCAGGCCGAGCCGTGCGGGTCCAGGACGTAGTCGCCGTTGAGGGCCCAGCTGGGGGCGGGCCGGCGGAAGCCGCAGTCGCCGCAGCCCCAGTCGTCGCCGGGGCGCTGGAGCACCCCGCCGCAGGACGGGCAGGACCAGGCGTCGTCCTTCCACTCCTGGCCGGCCGCGACCCACACCACGTTCGGCGAGGAGGAGGCGGCCCAGACGATCAGCGGATCGTCGCAGTTCGCGATCACGGTCGCCTTGGTGCCGGCCAGGCCCTCGCGCCACTTCTCGGCGAGCATCCGGGTCTCGGCCGCGCGGTCGAGCTGGTCGCGGGAGAGGTTGAGCAGCGCGATGGCCTTGGGCGTGACGTCGCGCGCCACCCCGGCCAGGTACTTCTCGTCGACCTCGATCACGCCGTAGCGGGCGTCCGAGCCCCCGGCGAGCGCGGAGGTGATGCCCGCGGGCATGTTCGCGCCGAGCGCGTTGGAGACCACCGGGCCCGCGGCCCGGAGCGCCTCGGCGATCAGCCGGGTGGTGGTGGTCTTGCCGTTGGTCGCGGACACGAGGATCACATCCAGGTGCGCCGCGAGCCGGCCCAGCAGGTCGGGGTCGAGCTTGAGCGCCACCCGACCGCCGATCACCGATCCGCTGCCCCGGCCAGCCGCCCGCGACACCGCCGCCGCGGCCTTGCCCGCCGTCACGGCCAGCTTCGCCCGCGGCGACAGCGGCTCCGTGTTGCCTGCCATCGTCTTCGTTCCTCCTTGCATCCGGCTTGCGTCCGGCGCCGCGCCCGCCCCCCGGATCGGCCGGTGAGAACGCCCCCCTCCGCGCCGAATCGCCAGCGGGGAGGCTTCGGTCGGGTTCAGCCTATCGAGATCCGCGGGTGCCCCACGAACCGCGCCACCCTCCCGACCTGCCGAGCAGGCCAGGAATCGTACCCTTGTGGCGTGAGACACCGTTCGATTCCCGGCAGTTCCGGACGCACCCGGCCGATGCGGCTGCTGGGCGATCCGGTGCTGCGCGAACCCTGCGCCGAGGTGACGGCGTACGACGCGGAGCTGGCCGCCCTCGTCGAGGACATGTTCGCCACCATGTACGCGGCCCGCGGCGTCGGCCTCGCCGCGAACCAGATCGGTGTCCCGCTGCGGGTGTTCGTCTTCGACTGCCCCGACGACGAGGACCGGCGCCACCTCGGCCATGTGGTCAACCCGCGGCTGGTGGCCGCGGACGGGGTGAGCGTGACCGGGCCGGAGGGCTGTCTGTCCGTGCCCGGCGTCGAGGCGGGCACGGCCCGGTACGACCGGGCGGTCGTCGAGGGGCGCACCCTCGGCGGCGAGCCCGTCACCATCGAGGGCACGGGCTTCTTCGGCCGCTGCCTCCAGCACGAGATGGACCACCTCGACGGCGGCCTGTATCTCGACCGGCTGACCGGCGCGCGGGCCTGGCGGGCCCGGCGGGCGGTGCGGAAGGCGCCCTGGAACGGGTGACGGCCGGGCGCGGACAGGAGCCCGGCCGAGGGTGAGCAGTCGCGGCCGGTGACGGCCGGGCGCGGGTGAGGGCCCGGGGCGGGTGGGAGCCCCGCGCCGCTCTCAGAAGCCGGGGCCGCCCACGCGGTCGCCCGCCGCGGCGAGCCGCCCCCACAGCAGATCCGCCAGCGCCCGTACCAACTGCGCCCGGGAGCAGGGCCGTTCGCGCAGCCACCAGTCGCCCGCCGCGTGCATCATCCCGACGATGCCGTGCCCCCAGGCACGCGCCGGCTCCTCGCCGCCGGGGCCCAGGTCGACCCGCTCGGCGATCACCTTGGCCAGCTCCTCGCCGAGCCGCCGCAGCAGGGGAGCGGAGTGCCGGCCCACGTCGAAGCCGCCCTCCGCGCCCGTCGCGTCGCCGTCCTCCGCCGGGTGCATCAGAAAGCGGTAGACCTGGGGCCGGGCCTCGATCGCCGCAAGGTAGGTGTCGAGCGTCGCCTCCACCCGGTCCCGGCGGTCGGCCGGGGCGTCCAGCGCGGCGCGCAGCCCTTCGAGGAGGGCGTCGGTGTGCCGGACGGCCAGCGCCCGGTAGAGGCCGCCCTTGTCCCCGAAGTGGCGGTAGAGGATGGGCTTGGTGATGCCCGCCTCGGCGGCGATGGCGTTCATCGACGCCCCGGGCCCGTCCCGCAGCACCACCCGGTCGGCGGCCTCCAGCAGTTCCCTGCGCCGGCGCTCCGCCGCGCGCTGCTGATCGTCCCGCTGACTGGTCTCCATGAAACCCGCCCTCCCCGCCCTCTGCTCTTGTCGTGGTGCCAGCGCAACGTAACACCCGGACGGGCGGCGGGGCGCGGATGGGCGGCCCGGGGTTGACAGGTTTTACTCGTCGGTAACACACTCCCGTTACCGTAGGTAATAGCCAGGTGGAGGGGACATGGCCGAGTTCACCCTGGAGTTGAACGCCGACCAGCGGGCGGTGCGCGACTGGATTCACGGCTTCGCCGCGGAGGTGATGCGCCCGGCGGCGGCCGAGTGGGACGAGCGCGAGGAGACGCCCTGGCCGGTGATCCAGGAAGCGGCGAAGATCGGTCTGTACTCCCTCGACTTCTACGCCCAGCAGTTCTTCGACCCCACCGGCCTGGGCGTGCCGATGACGATGGAGGAGCTCTTCTGGGGGGACGCCGGGATCGGCCTGTCCATCGTCGGGACCGGGCTCGCGGCCGTGGGCGTGCTCACCAATGGCACCGACGAGCAGATCGGCACCTGGATTCCCCAGATGTACGGCGACGTCGACGATGTGAAGCTGGCCGCCTTCTGCTCCTCCGAGCCGGACGCGGGGTCCGACGTGTCCGCGATGCGCACCCGGGCCCGCTACGACGAGGCCAAGGACGAATGGGTGCTCAACGGCACGAAGACATGGGCGACCAACGGCGGCATCGCCCATGTGCACGTGGTGGTGGCCGTGGTCGAGCCGGGGCTCGGCGCCCGCGGCCACGCCTCCTTCGTCATTCCGCCCGGCACCCCCGGCCTCTCCCAGGGGCAGAAGTTCAGAAAGCACGGCATTCGCGCCTCCCACACCGCCGAGGTCGTCCTGGAGGACGTCCGGGTGCCCGGCCACTGCCTGCTCGGGGGCAAGGAGAAGCTCGACGAGCGGCTCGCCCGCGCCCGGGAGAAGGCCGCGGGCGGCGGCGAGCGGGTCGGCAACGCGGCGATGGCCACGTTCGAGGCGTCCCGGCCCGCGGTCGGCGCCCAGGCCGTCGGCATCGCCCGCGCCGCGTACGAGGTCGCCCTCGACTACGCCACGACCCGGGTGCAGTTCGGCCGGCCGATCATCGACAACCAGGGGGTCGCCTTCCAGCTCGCCGACATGCGCACCCGGATCGACGCGGCCCGGCTGCTGGTGTGGCGGGCGTCCTGGATGGCGGCCACGCGCCGGCCGTTCACCTCCGCCGAGGGCTCGATGTCCAAGCTCTTCGCCGGGGAGACGGCGAAGGCGGTCACCGCCCAGGCCATGCAGATCCTGGGCGGCAACGGCTTCACCCGCGAGTACCCGGTGGAGCGGATGCACCGCGACGCGGCCGTGTACACGGTCTTCGAGGGCACGAGCGAGATCCAGCGGCTGGTGATCGCCAGGGCGGTCTCCGGGGTCCCCATCCGCTGAGCCGAGCTTCTCGAAAGAGCCGAGCTTCTCGAAAGGGCTGAGCCTTTCGAAGCTTTAACAGGGGGGACACCGTGGACGCCGAGGCGTCGTGGGCCGCGCTTCCGCCGCCTCTGCGGGAGACCGCGTACGTCGGGGCCCGCCACCCGGAGGCCGGGCCGCCGGGGGTGGCCGGCGGGGCCAACTGCCAGCGCTACGCCTACGCCGTCCTGGCCTGGGCCGGGCTCGCCGTGCCGCCCCTGCGGTCCGCCGAACTCTGGGCGGACACCGAGGCCACCGCCCGGGTGGCCGGACCGCCCGCCCCCTGGGACCTGCTGCTCTTCGACGCCGGCCCGGTGCCCGGCCGGCCCGAGGGGTACGGCGCCCATGTGGGCGTCCACCTCGGGCCGGACCGGGTGCTGCACCTGTGCGCGGAGGTGGGGCGGCCCGCCCTCTGGTCGTACCGGGACTTCGCCGCGCGCCCCCGCTACGCCCGGCTGCTGGGTGCCAAGCGGGCGGGGGCGGCTCGACCGGGGCCGGGGTGAACCGGCGGTCGGGGGCCAGCCGGGGGCAGGGGGATCAGCCGCCGGCGTACACGTCTTCCAGATAGCGGCCCTCCGCCATCAGCGCCGACAGCCAGCGGTCGGCCGCCTCGGCGCCGCCTCCGGCGAAGCGGGTGTACAGCCCCCTGAAGGCGGCGCGGACCCCGGGGGCCATCCGGCGGCCGTCGCCGCACACGTACACCCTCGCCCCCGCCTCCAGCAGCCGCCACACCTCCGCGCCCTCGGCCTGGACGCGGTCCTGGACGTAGATCCGGCCGTCCACCGGGACCTTGGAGAACGCCGGGCGCAGGGACACCGCGCCCGCTTCCTCGGCCTGCTCCAGCTCCGCGCGGTGCAGATAGTCGACGTCGGGGTGGTCGCAGCCGATGTAGCAGAGCGCGGGGGCGAGGGCGCCGCCGCCCAGGAGCCGCGCCCGCCGGTCGGCGATCGCGCCGCGGAACGGCGCCATCCCGGTCCCCGCGCCGATCATGATCACGGGGGTGGCGGCGGCCGGGTCGATCCGGAACGCCTCCCGGCACGGGGACACCCGGGCGAGCACCGTGTCCCCCGGGGCCACCCGGTGCAGATACGAGGAGCCGACCCCGCGGAACCTGCCGGAGCCGGAGCGCGCCGGGGCGTCCAGCAGCGACACCATCAGGTCCACCCGGCCCGGCAGGACGGCCGGGGAGGAGGAGATGGAGTAGTGGCGGGGGCGGATCGGCGGCAGCAGTTCCAGCAGCACCGGCCAGGGGAGCGCGCCGCGCAGCGCCGGGTGGGCCGCCACCAGGTCGAGCAGGGACCCGGCCGCCACGGCGGCACCGGGAGCGGCGTCGGTGGTGGCGCCGGCCATGGCGTCGGCGTCGGTGCCCACGGCGGCGGCGAGGCGCGCGGCCAGCCGCTCCAGCGCGGCCCGCTCCGGCGGACACGGGTTGTGCTCGGCGAGCAGGGCGACCTGCGCGGCGGTCGGCGCGTCCTGGAGCTCGACGTACCGGGTGAGCAGCTCCCGCACGGTGACCGGCCGGTCCAGCGGCAGGGTCGCGCGCCCGGGCCGGTGGGCCCGGATGCTCAGCCGCGCCTCCGGGTCGACGCCGAGGACGTCGGCGGCGCGGTCCACCAGCGCGGGGTCGTTGGCCGGCAGCACGGACAGGTGGTCCGCCGTGCGATAGGTCAGGGAGTCGGGCAGGGCGAGTCGTACGAACCGCTTGGACCGGCCGAGCGGATGGCCGAGGTCGGCCAGGTCGGCCGTCTCCAGCACGGTCATCGGCACCAGGCCGTGCCGTTCGGCCAGGGCGTCCAGGGGCGCGCCCGTCACCTCCACCACGTCGTACACCCGCGTCGGCGCGCCCGAGGCCCCAGCGCCCGAGGCCCCAGCGCCCGTGGCCCCCGCGCCGTCGGCGGCGCCCGCGCTGTCCGGGTCGCCGTAGTGCTCCAGCAGGGCGCGGCGCAGCTCGGCGGTGAAGCGCTCGACGGTGCCGGCCAGATCACCGGAGGCGTCGGCCGCGGCCCGCTCCAGGAGCCGGGTCGCGCCCAGGGCGGCGAGGGCCTCGTCCAGGAGCGTGGGCACCCGCTGGTAGGTGGCCGCCCAGTTGCGGTCGCCCACGCCGAGCACGGCGTAGCGCACGCCGTCGGCCTCCGCTGCCCGCCCGGCCGCGGCCGGCTCGCGGTCCGTTCCGGCCCCCTGAGCCGTCGCCTCGCCCAGCCAGGCGACGAACCCGGCCGCGTCGTCCGTCGGCCGGCCGTTGTAGGAGGCGGCGACGATCACCACCGGCGCGTCCGTGGGCAGCTTGCCCGCGTGGTCGTCCAGCGGACCGACCGTGACCTCGAAGCCGAGGCCCGCGGCCATGTCGGCCAGTTCCTCCGCGTATCCGCGGCAGGTGCCGAAGTTCGAGCCGTACAGCAGGGTCAGGCCCTGGCCCGGGGCCACCCGCGTCGGCAGCCCCTCCGGGTCGCCCGCGGGCCCCTGCCCGCCGGTCCGCCCGCCGGCCCCGTGCGCCGAGGCGGCGCCACGCCCGGCCAGGGCGGCCCGGCCCCGCGCCCGGTCGGCCGCCGTCCGCCGGGCCAGCGTCATGGTGAGCCCCTCCGGCTTGAGGGTGAGCGTCTCCTTCACCCGCAGCCGGTAGTCCGCGTGGTCCAGGAACCGGTAGCGGTGCACCAGCATGCCGAGCAGCATCGTCGCCTCGTGCAGCGCGAACTGGCGGCCGATGCAGGCGCGCTCGCCCGTGCCGAACGGCTTGTACGCGTTCGGCGAGCGGGCCGCCTCCGCCTCGGGCGCGAACCGGTCGGGGTCGAACGCCTCGACGTTGTCGCCCCAGACGGGGTCTCGGTGCAGCAGCGGGGTGAGCACGACCAGGCGCTGCCCGGCCTTGACGGGGTGCCGGCCGCCGATGACCGTGTCGGTGAGCGCCTGGCGTTCGAACGCGGCGGCCGTCGGCCACAGCCGCAGCGCCTCGTTGAGCACCTGGCGCACATAGCGCAGCCGGCCGACGTCCTCGTAACTCGGCTCCGGGTCCTCCTCGTCGCCCCACAGCGCGTCCACCTCGGCCTGGGCCAGACGGAGCACCACCGGGTTCTTCATCAGGTGGTGGAGCGCGAACGACAGCGCCCCGGAGGTGGTTTCGTGCCCGGCGATCAGGAAGGTGATCACCTGGTTGCGGATGTTGGCCTCGTCCAGCACCTCGCCGGTGGCCGGGTGCGGGGCGTCCAGCATCAGCCCGAGCAGGTCCCGGGGTGCCTCCGCCCCGGCCGCCCGGGGCTCGTTCTTCCGCCGCTCGATCACCTCGTCGACGACCCGGGCGAGGAAGGCGGCGTCCGCGGCGAACGCCTCGTCCTCGGCGCGGTGGTCCGCGCCCGGCACCCGGCCGAGCCGCGCCTGGCTGTGGGCGAGCGCCCGCACCAGCGCCTGGACGAAGGGGTGCGGCTCGTCCCGGCGGAAGGAGCCGAAGTCGAAGCCGAAGCCGCACAGCCCGATGGTGTCCAGGGTCATCTTGGTCATGTCGTCCGCGACGTCCACGGGCGTGGCCACCCCGTCCGCCCCCGGCAGCCGGGCGTCCCAGGACGCGATGAGGCGCCGGGCCACCCGCAGCATCGTCGGGTGGTACGTCCGCATGGAGCCCAGCGCGAAGGCGGGCAGCAGGATGTCGTGCGCCTTCGCCCAGTTGGGCTCGTCGTTGTACGCCGTGAACAGGCCGTCCGCGGTGAGGTCGCGGACGTTCTCCAGCGCCGGCCCCACGCCCTTGGCGAAGCGCGTTTCGTCGGACAGCTCCTCCACCAGCTCCAGCGAGCCCACCAGGACCGTCTCCCGGTCGTGGAAGCGGCGCGCGTAGAACGGGCCGTGGCGGCGGGCGAGGGCGATCGCCTGCTGTACGGGGGTGTCGGTCAGTCCGGTCGCCGAGACATCGACGACGGGCAGGACCAGATCCGGGTACGCGCGCAGGCCCCGGACCTCTACGGGCTGTTCGGGGTGCGCGTCGCTCGAAACGCTCATGGTCAGTCAGTACCTCTCGCGTACGGGTGGTGGTCCCACCGTCGCGCGGGCCGGGAGCTGACGCGCCGACAGCACTACATAATCGTGTAGGGGCGTTTTCGGACTCGTCCGTGGCGCCGATCGCGCCCCTGCGGTAGGAGCGGATACGGCGGGGAGAGGGGCACGGGCCGATGGACACGCCGAGGGAGGCCCTGGTCTGGCGGGCCCGGTTCCTCACCCTGTTCGACCGGTCGCCCCTGCCGACGGCGATCAGCCGGGTGGACGGCACGGTGACCGGGGCCAACCCCGCCTTCGCCGCGCTGTGGGACACCCGGCCGGGGCGCGTCCAGGGCAGGGCGCTGCTGGACCTGTTCACGCCCACCGACGCCGAGCAGTTGCGCAAGCTGGACCGCGCGCTGCGCTCGGGGCGCCGGTCCCGCTATCCGGTGCGGGTGACCTGGTGCGTACGGGGCACCCGGCGGGCCGGCGAGGTCACCGTGGAGCCGGTCTCCGACCCCCTGGAGGACGAGCCTCCGCTGCTGGTGACCCTGACGGAGCGCACCGGGGACGGCGATGGGCCGGCGAATGGCACGGACGGAAGTCCCAGGGCGGCGGGGGGAGCGGGCCGGGAGGCGCTCGCCCCCCGGGGGCGCCCCGGGGAGGCGACCGAGGAGGACGCCCGCCGGCTGGGGTTGAGCCCGCAGGAGGCCCGCATCCTGCCGCTGATCGCCGCCGGGGCCACGACCGCCGGCGTGGGCCGCACGGTGGGCATCGGCACCGACGGCGTCAACTACCACCTGGGGCGCCTGTGCCGGCGGCTCGGCGTGCCCAACCGCACGGCGCTGGTGGCGAAGGCGTACGCGCTCGGGCTGCTGGAGGCGGGGGTGTGGCCGCCGGTGCTGGCGGCGCCGGGCGGGGTGGCGGAACAGGCCGTCACCACGTGGGACGGGCCATGACCCCGCCGTCCACCACGAGGTCGTGGCCGCTGATCCACTCGGCCATGGGCGAGGCGAGGAAGACACAGGCGCGGCCGACGTCCGCCGGTGTGCCCAGGCGGCCCAGGGGGGCCGCGCCGCGATAGCGTGCCACGCCCTCCGGCCAGTCCTCCTCCAGGCCGGGCCGGTGGATCAGGCCCGGCGAGACGGTGTTGACGCGGATGCCGTGCGGCCCGTACTCCAGGGCGGCGGCCCGCGCGTGCATGATCAGGGCGGCCTTGGAGGCGGCGTAGTGGGCGTGGCCGGGGGCCGGTGCCGAGCCCTCGATGGAGGCGATATGGGTGATCGTGCCGCCCGTGCCGGCCCGGCACATGGCCCGCGCCGCCGCCCGGGTGCAGAGGAAGGCGCTGGTGAGATTGGTGTCCACGACCGCGCGCCAGTCGGCCGCCGACATCGCCGCCAGCGCCTGGACGGGCTGCGTCCCGGCGTTGTTGACCAGGGCGTCGACCCGGCCGAAGCGGTCCAGGGCGGCGGTGATCAGCTCGTCGCCACCGGACTCCTCGGTGAGGTCCGCGGCGACGGCGTGGGCGGCGCCGCCGCGCCGGGTGATCGCGGCGGCCAGGTCCCGGGCGCGGTCCGCGCTGCCGCGGTGGTGGACGACCACCCGGCAGCCGGCCTCGGCGAACTGCTCCGCGATGCCGTGGCCGAGGGTGCCGCTCGCGCCGGTGACCACGGCCACCAGGCCGGTGAGGTCCGGCAGCAGCGGGCCGCGGGCGCTCATCGCCCGTCTCCCGCGGGGCGGGTGTTCTGGGCCGGATGGCGTGTCGGGGTGCCCGGGCGGCAGAGCGCGTGGATCAACGCGGCGTGCTCGGGGTGGCGTTCGCCGAGCGGGCCGGGGTCGGCGCCGGTGTAGTCGTCCGGGGTGAAGCCGGGGGCCATGGTGCAGCCCAGCAGGGCGTGGCTGCCGCCGGGGAGCACCTCGGCGCCCATCCAGGTGCCGCCGGGCACGGTGTACTGCACGTGCTGGCCGGCGAGCAGATCGTGGCCGAGGACGACGGTGCGCGGGGCGTCGGCGGGTGTGTGGGTGGGCGGGGGCGCGGCGGCGCGGCAGGCCGGGGTGTCGCCGGGCAGCAGCAGAAGTCGTACGGGGTCGCCGAGGTAGAAGTGCCAGACCTCGTCGCGCGGCAGCCGGTGCAGCGCCGAGAAGTGCCCGTGCTCGCGGGAGAGCAGCAGCAGGATCGCCGAGCCGGCGGGGTGGCCGTCGGGGCGTTCGGGGCCCGCCCAGGTGCGGCGGTGGAGCCCGCCTTCGAGGGGCAGGGGTTCCAGGGCGAGCAGCCGGGCGAGCTCGGTCGCGGAGGGCAGGGGCGAGTCCGGCACGGTGGGCCTCCCGAACGACGTGAGCGCGGACGGCTGTGCGAGCGGTGATCGATGCCGCGCTTGCATCGTCGCACGGACGGCCTCCCGGGCGGGCGTCTTCGCCCGGATGGCGGCGATCGCCGCAGGTCACAGGGGGCGAGAAGCGGTCGGCCATCCCCATATACATCGGGTGTATACACCACATATATAGTCGGTTGCGGCACTCGCGCACCCAATGAAGGAGAGCTTGCCCATGCTGAGGAAGAAGTCGGCGGTCCGGCCGAAGGCGGCCGCCGCCCTGGTGGCGGCGGTGTCCCTGGCGCTGACGCTGAGCGGCTGCGGCATGGAGACCACGTCGCCGGGCATGGCCAGGGACCAGGCGGGCTCCGGGACCAAGGGCGCGTTCGGGTCCGTGGACTGCCGCGAGGCCAAGTGCATCGCGCTGACCTTCGACGCGGGGCCGGGGGAGGATACGCCCCGGCTGCTGGACATCCTCAAGGAGAAGAAGGTGCCCGCCACCTTCTTCCTGCTGGGCGAGAACCACGTCGTGGAGCACCCGGAGGTCGTCCGGCGCATCGCCGACGAGGGCCACGAGGTGGCCAACCACACCTGGTCGCACGAGCGCCTCGACCAGTCGGAGCCGGACGAGATACGCGCGGAGCTGGCCCGCACGCAGGACGCGATAGAGAAGATCACCGGCCGCAAGCCCACCCTGATGAGGCCCCCGCAGGGCCGCACCAACGACAAGGTCTCCGACGTCACCCGGGAGCTGGGGCTCGCCCAGATCCTCTGGAGCGCCACCGCCAAGGACTACTCCACCACGGACTCCGAGCTCATCAAGCAGCGCATCCTGGACGCGGCCGGCCGCGACGGCATCATCCTGCTGCACGACATCTACAAGGGGACCGTCCCCGCGGTCCCCGGGATCATCGACGAGCTCAAGAACCGCGGCTACACCTTCGTCACGGTGCCCCAGCTGCTGGCCCCGGGCGTGCCCAAGCCCGGCACGGTCTACCGCCCCTGACCCCCGCGGCCGCGGGACGGCTCCTGACCCCCGCAGCCGCGGGTATCGCCGGTCACAGCACGGGCACGCCGTCCCGCAGGTACAGCGGCCGTCCCGCCTTCACCGCGCGCACAGCCTCCTCGAACCGTCGCCGGATACGGTCGCCGAGCCGGGCGCGGGCCTGGTCCAGGGTGACGAATGCGATCTCGGACAGCTCGTTGTCCCGCGGCCGTAGCCGGTCGGCCTGGCCCTGGTCGAGGGTGCCGCCGTCGAAAATGAACGCGAGTTGATCGTCCCAAGGGCCGTGCGGAGCCACCCAGTCCACGACCAGCAGCCCGCGCAACTCGACCTCGAGGCCGAGTTCTTCGACGAGTTCCCGGGCCACTGCGTCTTCCGGAGGCTCGTTCGCCTCCGCCATTCCACCGGGCAAGTCCCAATGGGGCTTGTAGGTGGGGTTCACCAGGAGCACACGCCCAGCCGGGTCCCGCAGCACAACGTCAGCCGCCACCCGTTTGCGGGCCTGCTTGGCGTTGCCCTCCGCGAGGTAGGCGTTCCATGCGTCGGGGTCGGCGGGGGTGGGTGCGGGCCTCATGCGGGGGTCCCTCCCGATGACGGCGGGATCAGATCGGCGAGCAACAGCAATCTCGCCCTGAGCGCGTCGTCGAACCGCAGCAGGTACTCCCGGGCCGGCGCGTAGCCCGTGTGCGGCGCCAGCAGCCGGCGCACTTCGTCGAGTTGCCGCACGACGCGGACAGAGCCCAGTGTGGGGCTGGTACCCAACAGGTCGTGACCCGTGCTCACCGCGGCGTCCAGATCACCACGGCGTACGTGGATGTCCACCAGCGTGATCCGGGACAAAGCGAGCGACCGCGCCCGCGGTGCCTCCCGTAGCGCGACGGCCTGTTCGGCATGTGTCAGCGCCTGGTCGTACTGCTCCAGATCACGCAGGATCAGCGCCGCCTCGCTGGCCAGCGCGGCGGCGTCGAAGGGGCTCAGCCACGGGTGATCGCCGCCCGCGCCCCGCCCTTCGAGATCGAGCCGTGCCGCTTCCAGCGCCTGGCAGGCCGGGGTGTGCTGCGCCGCGACGGCCAGGGCCCGCGCCTGCATCGTGTGCAGCCGAGCCGTCAGCGCCGGAATCCGCGGTACCTGCGCCGCGAGACCGAGCCCGGTCCGGGCCCAGCCGACGGCCCCCGCGGTGTCCCCGGTCTGGAGCGCGAGATGACTGCTACTCGCGGCGACGTGTGCGGCCAATGGGAGGTCACCGGACGTGCGGGCCAGCGGAAGCGCGTGGGCGAAGTGCCGGGCGGCACGGTCGTCGTGGCCGGAGTCGTGGGCCATCCACCCGGCCATCTCGGTCAGCGCCGCCGCGGCGGCGAACACCTGCGGCCGGCTGTCGGTGCCGACGAGCCGGGGCGCCACGTGGTCCGACAAGTGCCGCACCACAGCACCGTAGAGACGCCCGCCCCCGGTCTGCCGGTCCGCGTTACGGAAGTGGTCCATGGCCGCGACATCGTCACTGTCCGGCGGCGAACGGTCCGCGCGCTGGTGCTCCGCCTCCGCCGTCGGCGGCTCCCACGATCGGCGGGCCAGCCCCAGCAGATGGCCGGGGAGGCGAAAGGCATCCACGATCTGCTCGAACAATGCCAGCTTCTCCACCCGGCTCTTGCCGTTCATGTAGTCATAGAGTCGACCTTGCGTGATGCCGACGGCCGCCGCGATACGCCGCGTACTCACACCCCGGGCGTTGAGCATCCGGAACACCGCGCCCATGTCCCGCTCGGCGCACGCACGCATCAGCCGCTCATCGCCCAGCAGTCCGGCGACGACCTCACACGGGTCCGGTGATAGGCGGTCCATCTGCGACTCCCCCGGGGTAGTGCGACCGATGCTAAGGCCATCGCCCCGCGTCGACTCCGCCTTGGAGTCACCTTCCGGAGTCCCTTCGCCTCCCTCCCGTCGCGTTGACTGATTGCCAGCCGCAGGCGGAGCTGCACGGGAGCCCCCTCGGCGGCACACCGCTCGCCCCGCCCGCCTCCACGGCGGGTGCCACCGTCGGATCGCCTGAAGGACGAGGAGACTCATGAAGCAGCCCTTGACGTCGCTGGATCAAGCCGCGCCCTGGGGGCTCGGACGCATGCGCCCGTACCCCGCCGCGGCCCTTTTCGCCGCCGCCCACCCGGTGCTCGACCCGCGCACACAGGTCCCCGTCTGGGTTGCCCCCGACGGCACTCCCG
Source organism: Streptomyces sp. URMC 123 (assembly GCF_051386515.1). Classification (NCBI taxonomy): domain Bacteria; kingdom Bacillati; phylum Actinomycetota; class Actinomycetes; order Kitasatosporales; family Streptomycetaceae; genus Streptomyces; species Streptomyces sp. URMC 123. Next base: position 18,219 of record NZ_JBPQTV010000099.1, read on the forward strand.
TGCCGGTGGAGGCCAAGCACAAGAGGTCCCAGACCTCGCAGGAGACGACGGCGAGGACCAGCCTCGACGGCACGCCGGACCAGGGCAGCGACCAACAGGGAGACACGGACTGATGGCCGCGGGTGGGCCGCCCGTCCTCGTCGTCACACGCCTGGACGACGCGACCGCCGACGAGGTGATCACCGAACTCAACCGGCGCCGCGTGCCAGTGGTCCGCCTGGACCCCGGCGATTTCCCCCGTGGGGTCACCGTGTCCGCCACCTTCGACAGCGTCGGGCCCGGAGGCCGCCTCGCCACCCCGTCCCGAGAGCTCGACCTGGGGAACATCCGATCGGTTTACTGGCGGCGGCCCACCCCCTACGCCGCGGAACTCGCCCTGAACGGGCAAGCTGCCCGCTGGGCGGTCGAAGAGGCCCGCTACGGGCTCGGCGGCATCCTCGCCGCTCTCCCCGGGGCCCACTACATCAACCACCCCTGGCGCAACCGTGACGCCGAGTACAAGCCCACGCAGCTCACGACGGCCGCACGCTGCGGCTTCACCGTGCCCCCGACCCTGATCACCAATGACCCCGACCGGGCCCGTGCCTTCATCGCCGAACACGGCCCTGTTATCTACAAACCGCTCAGGGAAACCGACTGCGCCGACGACACCGGCCGGGCCTTGACGGTGTGGATCGAGGACGTCACGCCCGAGCAGGTCGACACCCGTATCCGGCACACCGCCCATCTCTTCCAGCAGCGCGTCAGCAAGTCCGCCGACATCCGCCTCACCGCCGTGGGCGACCGCCTCACCGCCGTCCGCATCAACGGCTCGCCGGGGATCGACTGGCGCCGCCACTACGACTCGCTCACTTACACCCGCATCCCCGTCCCCCCGGAGATCGACGTCAGCGTACGCGCCTACCTCGACGCCTTCGGCCTCATTTTCGGGGCCTTCGACTTCGGACTCGGCACGGACGGCCGTTGGCACTGGTACGAGTGCAACCCCAACGGCCAATGGGCATGGTTCCCCGAACACATCACCACCCCCGTCACCAACGCACTCGCCGACCGCCTCCAGCATCCCGAAGGGACCCGATGACCGACCCCGCGGACCTGCGCCGCCGACTCGCCGACAGCATCCATGTGGACGACCCCGCGTTGTGCGCAGCTATCGCAACCGTGCCCCGTGAACTCTTCCTCGGCGAAGCCCTGTTCCGCCTCACCGGCACCGAATGGGAACCCGTCCACCGCGGCCAGACCGACCCCGGCGAGTGGCTGCGCCTCGTCTACCAGGACACCACCTGGGTCACCCAGATCGACGGCGTCAACGCAGCCGACGCCTCCGGTCGCGTCACCGGCCGCCCCACCTCGTCAAGCACGCTGCCATCCCTGATTGTGCGCATGCTCGACCTCGCGGGCATCCGCGGCGGTGACAAGGTGCTGGAGATCGGCACCGGTACCGGCTACTCGACCGCTGTCCTGTGCAGCCGCTTCGGAGACGAACACGTCTACTCCGTCGAGTACGACCGGGGCTTGGCCGCCGCAGCGGCCGACCACATCCACGCCGCCGGGCACCACCCCACCCTTGTCATCGGAGACGGCCTCGCCGGATACAAGGACGGCGCCGAATACGACGCGATCATTGCCACCTGCGCCGTCCGCCACATCCCCCCGGCCTGGCTCCACCAGGTACGCGCCGGCGGCACCATCACCACCACCCTCAGCGGGTGGATGCTGGCATCCGGCCTGATCCGCCTCACCGTCCACGACGACGGCACCGCGACCGGTCGCTTCGCCGGCGACCGGATCGGCTACATGCTCGCCCGCCCCCACGAACGC
>NZ_JBPQTV010000100.1:0-19973 GCF_051386515.1 Streptomyces sp. URMC 123
GTCCGGTGACCGGTCGAAGGGGCGCGACGGCGGCCCCGGGGGCCGCGGGCAGCGCGACGGTGCCCCGCTTCACCGGCTCGCCCGGCTCCGCCTTCTTCTCCGCCGGACCCCCGGACCCGTCGCCGGCCTGCTCCAGGCCGGACTCCAGGGCGAGCAGCCGCCGTCCTTCGAGCGCGCTGGCCCGCTCGGTCTCGGCCGTGGCGTACCGGCGCAGCAGCGCCGCGTGTTCGCCCCGCAGCCGCGCCAGCTCGACGCGCTTGGCGCGCAACTTGCCCTCCAGGCCGGTGCGCAGCTCCCTGGCCTCCTCCAGCTCGGATTCGAGCTCCGCGGCGCGCTCCTCGGCGCGCCACTCGTCCCGGGCCCGGGCGGCGGCGAGTTCGGCGACCCGCTTGCCCGCCGCGCGGTCCCAGGTGCGCATCAGCACCGCGCCAGTGCAGGCCGCGGCGGCCGCGGCGGCCACCAGCGCGCGGAGCACCAGCGCGTCGCCGACCAGCCAGGCACCGGCGGCGCAGGCGAGTGACACACCGGCAACCGTCGTCGGGGGAAGCAGCCTGTGCAGGGGTGGCGAATGGCGGTGACGTCCACGTGGCATGGCCAGAAACTTACCGTGCGTTCGATCCGTTCGGGGCGGCGCCCCGCAATCTGTTTTCTGCTGGTTACTTTCCTGTCGGCCCCGGTCGAGTTCCGCCGAGTTCCGGCCGCCTACCCGCTCACTTCTTCAACAATCCCTTCGAGCGGAGGTACTCCTTGGCGACATCGGCGGGCTTCTGCCGTTCGGCGTCGACCTTGCGGTTCAACGCGATCAGATCGTCGGTGGTCAGCGCCTTGGTGAGCCGGTCGAGCGCCGCCTCGATCTCGGGCGCCCCGGCCTTCTCGGCGTTCACCACGGGCAGCAGATTGTCGGCGTTCTGGAGCTTCTTGTCGTCCTCCAGCAGCACCAGCCCGAAGTCCTCCAGCGTGGCGTCGGTGGTCGTCGTCAGCACCATCTGGTCCGTGCCGTCCTTGACCGCCTGTTTGGCGGGCGTGGTGCCCACGCCCTTGGGGTCGACGGCGGTGATGTCGATGCCGTAGACCTTCTCCAGGCCGGGCCGGCAGAACGGCCGGATCGCGCATTCGTCACCCGCCGCCAGTTTGACCGGAAGCTTGGATCTGCCCAGGTCGGAAAGCGTCCTCAGGTTGTTCTTCGCGGCGAATTCCTTGGTGACGGCGAACGCGTTCTGGTCCACGGCGCCGCCCGCCGGGAGCACCTTCAGCCCCCGCGGCTCGGCCAGCTTCTTCAACTCCGCCACCGTCTTGTCCACATCGCTGGAGGCGACCGGCGCGGCCGTCGGCCCGTTCTGCTTGCCGTTGAGGAATTCCGCCAGCGTGGCGGCGTATTCCGGCACGACGTCGATCTGGCCCTTCTCCAGCGCCGGCGCGTACAGCTCACGGTTCTTCAGCGTGGTGACCGAGGTCCGATATCCGGCGTCGGCGAGCACCTGGGAGTAGAGCTGGGCCATCAGCGAGGACTCGGTGAAGCCCGCCGAGCCGATGACCAGGGAGCCCTTGGACCCGCCCGAGCCCGACGCGCCGCCGCCGCGGGCCCCGGTCTCCTCCAGGCTCTTGCCCCCACAGGCCGTCAGCCCCGCCGTCAGGGCGACCGCGGCCAGCGCCCCGGCCGCCACCCGTATGCCCCGCGCGTTCCGCGCCGCTCCCGCCGCGGGCGCCGCCTTGCTTCTGAAGATCACGTTCCACCTCATCGTTGCCGAACGGCCTGCTGCACGGCCCACTGCGCGAGGGCCAGCAGGGCCTCGACGGTCAGGGCCAGGGCGGCGACCAGAATCGCCCCGGCCACCACCTGGGGGGTGTTGTAGGTGTTGAAGCCCGCGGTGATCAGCCGGCCCAGGCCGCCGCCGCCCGGGAGCGCGGCCAGCGTCGCGGTGGCCACGACCTGCACGGCCGCCGACCGCACCCCCGTCATGATCAGTGAGAAGGCGAGCGGCAGCTCGACCCGGAACAGCACCTGCCCGCCGGACATCCCCATGCCCCGCGCGGCCTCCACCACACCGCGGTCCACCTCCCGCATGCCCACATAGGCGTTGGTGAGCAGCGGCGGCACGGCGAACAGCACCAGCGCGATGACCGTCGGCAGCTCCCCCTGCCGGCCCAGCGGTGTCAGGGTCAGCAGCACCAGCACCGCGAAGGTCGGCACCGCCCGCCCGGCGTTGGAGAGGTTGACCGCGAGCGCCCCGCCCTTGCCGATATGACCGAGGGTCAGCGCGATCGGCAGCGCGATGGCGCAGGCGAGCGCCAGACAGACGGCCGTGAGCCACAGGTGCTCCCCCAGCCGGTGGCCGGCCCCGCTCTCCCCCGCCCAGTTGGCCGCCGTGGTCAGCCAGGTCCAGGCGTCGGCTATGGCTCCCACCGCTCAGCCCACCTTCGCCGTACGAGCCGTGCGGGCCGCACCCGCCGTACGGGCCGCGCCGCCCGTACGAGAGGAGACCGCACCGCCCGTACGAGAAGAGCCCGCGCCACGTATGCGGGCGAGCCCGCCGGAGCGCCGGCCGCCGCTCCCGGCCCGCGCCCAGGGCGTCAACAGCCGCTGCGCGCCCAGCAACAGCACATCCGCCAGCACCGCCAGCGCCACACAGAGCACGGAGGCCGTCAGCACCTGGGCCTTGAAGAAGCTGTCCATGCCCTCGTAGATCAGATTGCCCAGGCCGCCGAAGCCGACGATGGCCCCGACCGTGGTGAGCGACACCGCGGAGACCGTGGCGATCCGCAGCCCCGCCATCATCGCGGGCAGCGCCAGCGGCAGCTCCACCCGCAGCAGCAGCCGCAGGGGGCCGTATCCCATGCCGCGCGCCGCCTCGCGGGCCTCGGCCGGCACGCCCTCCAGGCCCGCCAGGATGTTCCGCACCAGCACGGTCAGCGAATAGAGCACCAGGCCCGTGACCACCACCGAGACCGAGACCCCGAACACGGGCATCAGCAGCGCGAACATCGCGAGCGACGGCACGGTGTAAAGCACCGTGGTCAGCCCGAGCACCGGGCCGCGCAGCCCTCCCCCGCGCCGCGCCAGCAGCGCCAGCGGAAAGGCCACCAGCAGCCCGATGGCGACCGAGGCGGCCGTGATGCCGATGTGCTGGACCGTGGCGTCCAACAATTCCTGTGACCGGGAGCGGACGTACTCCCCGCAGATCCAGTCGTTCGCCGCCAGGCAGCTCCGAGCACTCACGCCGGTCCACCTCCCCCGCCTCGGCGTTTCAATGCGTACGACCTTATCCCCGGGGGCCGACAATCAGATGAGACGATCCACAGCGGGCAGGTGTTCTTCATACGAATCAGCCGAATGAGCACCGCACCGGCCACAATGGGGACCCATGATCCGCTTCGAGCACGTCAGCAAGCGCTATCCGGACGGCACGACCGCCGTGGACGATCTGTCCTTCGAGGTGGCCGAGGGCGAGCTGATCACGCTCGTCGGGCCCTCCGGCTGTGGCAAGACCACCACCATGAAGATGGTCAACCGGCTGATCGAGCCCACGGCCGGCCGCATCCTCCTGGACGGCGCGGACATCGCCGGCGTGGACCCCGTGAAGCTGCGCCGGCGGATCGGCTACGTCATCCAGCAGGTGGGCCTCTTCCCCCACAAGACGGTGCTGGAGAACACCGCCACGGTGCCGCACCTGCTCGGCTGGCAGCGGCGCAGGAGCCGGGAGCGGGCGGCCGAGCTGCTCCACCTGGTCGGCCTCGACCCATCCGTCTACGGCGACCGCTACCCCGACCAGCTCTCCGGCGGCCAGCGCCAGCGCGTCGGCGTGGCCCGCGCGCTCGCCGCCGACCCGCCCGTCCTGCTCATGGACGAGCCCTTCGGGGCCGTCGACCCGGTCGTGCGCGAGCACCTCCAGAACGAGTTCCTCAAGCTCCAGGAGCAGGTGCGCAAGACGGTGCTGTTCGTCACCCACGACATCGAGGAGGCCGTCCGGCTCGGCGACCGCATCGCCGTCTACGGACAGGGGCGCATCGAACAGTTCGACGCGCCGGCCGCCGTCCTCGGCGCGCCCGCCACCCCGTACGTGGCCGACTTCGTCGGCGCCGACCGGGGGCTCAAGCGGCTCTCAGTCACCCGCATCGAGCCCGGTGACCTGGAGAAGCCGCCCATCGTCCACCTCGACGACACGCTGGGCTCGGCCGCGCGGCGGATGGCCGCCGACGACGCGCGCTGGGCCGTGGTGCTCGACCACGACGACAGCCTCCACGGCTGGCTCTCCGCCGACGCCACGGAGTCCGGCGCGGCCGGCACCGTACGCGACCACGCGCGGCGCATGGAGGCCTGGCTGCCGGTGGGCTCCTCGCTGAAGCACGCGTTCAGCACGATGCTCCAGTACGACGCGGGGTGGATCGCCGTGCTCGACGGGGAGCGGTTCCTGGGGGTCCTGACCCCGGCCAGGCTGCACGAGGCGCTGCGGCGCTCGATCGACGCGGATGTCCGCGCCGTCGACCGCGCGGACGTGGACCTGGACACGGTCCACAGCCCCTGAGGACGTCGCGCCGCGCCCCCGGACCGCCGGGGGCGTGCCCTTACGACGTGGCCCTTACGGCGTGGCCCCCGGCGGCGCCGTGGCGGCAGCCCTTACGACGTGGCCCGCGCCGTCGGCGGCGGGGGCTCGTCCTCGTCCTCCGGCAGCCGGCACACCCGCTCCAGGAAGAGCGCCGCCGCCACCACGGCCACCCCCGCGAGCACCGAGAGACCGGCGTAGATCGCCTGGTCGCGGCGCGGGTCGACATCGAGGCCGTCGATGACCAGGAAGACGCCGACCCCGCCGTACATCCCCGCGACCAGCGCGGCCACCAGGGCGCTCGCCTGGCCGAAGACCACCGCGCGGGCGGCCACCAGCGGATCGACGCCCTTCGCCCCGGGCCGGCGCTCGCGCTGGGCCTTCAGCCGGGCCCGCAGCGCCAGGGCCGTGGCCGCCAGCACCGCCGCGATCAGCGCCAGCACGATCGGCGCGGCGACGGGCACCCGCGGCAGGGTGCCGATCGCGTTCCACAGCCGGGCCCCGGCCCAGGACAGCACTCCGGCGACCACGAACAGCCCGCCCAGCACCCCGATCCGAAGTTGCCTCACCGAGCGCTCGCCCTTCATCCCGTACAGCCCGTACAGATCACCAGATCCGCAGAGCCTAACGACTACTCCGGCAGCCTGAGTTCCAGATCCTGCCGCGGTTCGACCCCGGCGCTGCCCAGCCGCGCCAGCAGACCGGCCACCGCGCCGCGCCCCGGCAGCTCGGCCGTCGGCTCCACGTCGTGCCACGGCACCAGCACGAACGCCCGCTCATGGGCCCGCGGGTGCGGCAGCGTGAGCGCCGGGTCGTCCGAGATCACATCCTGGTAGGAGACGATGTCGACATCGAGCGTGCGCGCGCCCCAGTGCTCGGCCCGCACCCGTTTGAACGCCTCCTCGATCGCGTGTCCGCGCTCCAGCAGGGACGCCGGCGGCAGCGTCGTCTTCACCAGCACCACGGCGTTGAAGTACGACGGCTGCGAGCCCGGCGCCACGCCCCACGGCTCCGTCTCGTACACCGGGGAGACCGCCTTGACCCGCAGGCCGGGCGTGTCCTCCAGGGCGTCCACGGCCCCCTGGAGGGTCTCCAGCCGGTTGCCCAGGTTGCTGCCGAGCGCTATCACGGCCCGCTTGGGGTTGCTGAGGGTGACATCGGCGGCGTCCACCTGCTCCACGACCGAAGCGGGCACCGGCTGCACGGTGGGGTCACTGCTGGTCATACGCGGCTCCGGGTGATGGTGACGGTCACGTCGTCGAAGGGCACGGCGATCGGGGCGTCCGGCTTGTGGACGGTCACCTCGACCTCCCGCACCGGCTCGTGCTTCAGACACTGCCGGGCTATTCGCTCGGCGAGAGTCTCGATCAGATCGACCGGCTCCCCCTGCACCAGCTGGGCGACCTCTTCCGCCACGATGCCGTAGTGCACGGTCTTCGCGAGATCGTCGTCGGCGGCGGCCGGACGGGTGTCCAGGCCGAGCACCAGATCCACGACGAAGGTCTGGCCCTGTTCGCGTTCACTGGGGAAGACGCCGTGGTGCCCGCGAGCCCTGAGGCCACGCAGCGTGACACGATCCACGCGAATCACTCCTGCTGGTCGTCGGATGATCGGGCGCGCTCCGGCCTCCGCCGCAGCCCACCCGCACTCGAATCTACCTGCGAGCACCGACAGCGCTCGCCCACGGGGAACGCGGGACCCGTCCGCCGCACCGCCCCGGCGGGCCTCCGCCGGCCGGGCACCGGCGCCGGAGGGGCGCCACGGAGACCCACAGCACGTCACGGAACGCCACGGCACGCACGGCCACCGGGGCCCGCGTCCCACCCCTACCCGGAGAGCGGACGGCTCGAACAAGGGGTGCGCCGAGCATCGCCCTGACGGGCCACAACCCCGCCCACCAGCGGCGCGGCACCCGGTGGGCACCGCGCCGGGTGCGGTCAGACGTCGATCGTTCCGGAGGGCCCGGAGCCCCCCGGCTCGTCCTCGTCGTCCTCGTCGTCACCGCGGTCGGCGAGCACCGGCGAGCCGTGGTGCGACCAGACCTTCCACCCCTCGGACGTGCGACGGAACACATTCGTGGCGACCACCAGCTGGCCCACGAGCGGGCCCAGCGCGCCGTCCTCCTCCGCCGGACCGCCGCTGAGGATGTTCTCCGTGCAGGTCACCAGCGCGGTGTCGCCCTCGACGGCCACTTCCACATCGGTGAGGAAGAACTGGATGTACTCGGTGTTCGCCATGATCAGGGCGTAGGAGCGCAGCACCTCGCCGCGCCCGCGCAGCACCGGCCAGCCCGGGTGGACACAGCTGATGTCGCCCGGCAGCCACATGTCGGAGATCGCTTCGAAGTCTCCCCGCTCCATCGCCTCGTACAGGGCGGTGTTCGCCAGCTCGACCTGCTCGCTGTCCGTACGAGCCGCGCTCACTCGGCCCCCTCCGCGCCCTCGATGGCGCGGGCCACCCGTACGGCGTCGGCGGTCGCCCGCACCTCGTGCACCCGTACGGCCCAGGCGCCCTCCCGCGCCGCCAGGGCGGAGACCGCGGCCGTGGCCGCGTCGCGCTCGCGGGCCGGTGGCGGGCTGCCGTCCGCGTCGGCCAGCACCCGGCCGAGGAACCGCTTGCGGGAGGCCGCCACCAGCAGCGGGCGGCCCAGCTCGCGCAGGGCGCCCAGATGCGCCAGCAGGCTCAGATCGTGCTCGGCGTCCTTCGCGAAGCCCAGGCCGGGGTCGATCACGATCCGCTCGGGGGCGATCCCACCGGCCACGACGGCGTCCATGCGCCGCCGCAGCTCCTCGCGGACCTCCGCGACCACGTCGTCGTACCGGGCCCGGCTGTTCATGTCCCGGCTGAAACCGCGCCAGTGCATCACCACGAACGGCACCCCGGCCGCGGCCACGGCCGGCACCATCGCGGGGTCGGCGAGGCCGCCGCTCACGTCGTTGACCAGCACCGCGCCGGCCTCCACGGCCCGCTCGGCGACCGAGGCCCGCATGGTGTCCACGGAGACCCGCGCGCCCTCGGCGGCCAGGGCGCGCACGACGGGCACGACCCGGCGCAGCTCCTCGGCCTCGTCCACGCGCAGCGCGCCGGGGCGGGTCGACTCCCCGCCGACGTCCACCAGGTCGGCACCCGCCTCGGCCAGGGCGAGGCCGCGCTTGACGGCCGTCCCGGTGTCGAACCAGCGCCCGCCGTCCGAGAACGAGTCGGGGGTGACGTTGACCACGCCCATCACCGCACAGCGGTCCCACTCGGGAAGACCGGCGACGCGGCCGCGCAAGGTACTCATGCCCCAAGCCTAGGGCTCCCCCGGGGACCGGGGCGGTGGGCCGCCCCGCATAAGCTTTCGGTTGCGATCGATACGGTTCGGAACCGTTTCGGATTTAACGCCATCTAGCCTCACAGACACCGCTTTCGTGGCTCCGTCGAAGAGATCTCGCGCCGGCTGGTCGCAGCACCCGGACACCTGTCGCGCCCCCGTAGGCCGCCGCTCGGATCGTCCGGGTTCCGTTTGCCGGGCGGCCGACTCGAAGTGATCCTCGGGGGCGTGTCCCCACCGTCGCGACACGGACCGGCCGGTCGCACGTGAAGAGAAAGCTCCTCATGGGTCTCACCAGCAAGAAAGTTCTGCTGCTGGCCGTCATCGTGGCGGTGCTGCTGTTCGCTCTCACCATCTGGCTCTGGCCGCGGCTCGCCAAGCGCTCCGCGCCGGCCGTTCTCGGCCGGATCGGTCTGCTGCTGGCGACCCAGCTCTCGATCCTGGCCGCCGGCGGTCTCGCGGCCAACTTCTACTTCGGCTTCTACAGCTCCTGGGCGGACCTGTTCGGCGCGGACGACAAGATGGGCGTGGTGGTGGACCACAGCGCCGGTCCCGCCAAGCAGGTCACCGTCGTGAAGACGCAGAGCGTGGGCGTGCCCGGCGGCGGCAACCCGAAGGTCGGCGGCCGCATCGAGAAGGTGCAGATCACCGGCGACTCCACCCGAATAGCCGTGCCCGCCTACGTGTATCTGCCGCCGCAGTACTTCCAGCCCGAGCACGCCGACAAGAAGTTCCCGGCCGCCGTCGTCCTGACCGGCTACCCGGGCACCGCCGAGAACCTGATCTCCCGGCTGAAGTACCCGCAGACGGCCACCGAGCACATCCGGGCCGGCTCGATGCGGCCCACCGTCCTGGTCCTGATGCGGCCCACGGTGGCCCCGCCGCGGGACACCGAGTGCGTCGACGTGCCGGGCGGCCCCCAGGCCGAGACGTTCTTCACCAAGGATCTGCGGAAGGCCATCTCCACGCACTACCGCGTCGGCGACAAGGCCGCCAACTGGGGCGTCATGGGGAACTCCACCGGCGGCTACTGCGCGGTCAAGATGACCATGCGCAACCCGGACGCCTTCTCGGTCGGCGTGGGCCTGTCCAACTCCTACAGGGCCCCCATCGACACCACCACCGGTGACCTCTTCGCCGGCAACAAGAAGCTGGCCCAGGAGAACGACATGCTGTGGCGGCTGAAGAACCTGCCCAGCCCCAATGTCTCGGTGCTGGTGGCGACCAGCAAGGAGGGCGAGGACAACCTCCGGGACACGCAGAAGTTCATCAGCACGGCCAAGCACCCCATGCGGGTCTCGTCGATCACCCTCGACTCCGGCGGCCACAACTTCAACACGTGGAACCGCGAGGTGCCGCCGGCCCTCGACTGGCTCTCCAACCGCCTCAGCGCGGTCTGAGGAACCGTTTCGGCACCGGCCCGACGCCGGGTCCCGTACGCCCGGCCGGCGCCGGTCCCGTACGCCACCCGAACCCGCACGCCCCGAAACACCCGGTGGGCGCCCGCACCCCTCAGGTGCCGGCGCCCACCGTCATGACCGGCGCCGTCATGACCGGCGCCGTCAACGCGCCATGATCAGGCTCATCGCCTCGGAGCGGGTCGCCACATCGCGCAGCTGCCCGCGCACCGCGGAGGTCGTGGTCTTCGCGCCCGGCTTGCGGATGCCGCGCATGGACATGCACATGTGCTCGCACTCCACCACGACGATCACCCCGCGCGGCTCCAGGATCTCCATCAGGGAGTCGGCTATCTGGGTGGTGAGTCGTTCCTGCACCTGGGGGCGGCGGGCGAAGACGTCGACCAGCCGGGCGAGCTTGGACAGCCCGGTGATCTTCCCGTCCGCGGAGGGGATGTAGCCGACGTGCGCCACCCCGTGGAAGGGCACCAGGTGGTGCTCGCAGGTGCTGTAGACCTCGATGTCCTTCACCAGCACCAGCTCGTCGTGGCCCAGGTCGAAGGTGGTGGTCAGCACCTCCTCCGGGCGCTGCCACAGCCCGGCGAAGATCTCCCGGTACGCGCGCGCCACCCGGGCGGGGGTCTCCAGCAGCCCCTCGCGGTCCGGGTCCTCGCCGACCGCCAGCAACAACTCGCGCACGGCGTTCTCGACCCGCTTCTCGTCGAACTCGCCCAGGGTGGCGTGGCCGTCCAGCGTCACCGGGTCGGTCATCTGTGCCTCGTTCCTCGTCTGGCCGTGGGAGGTGCGGATGCGCGTCGACAAGCGAACGAAAACAGCCGCTCCTCCCAGAGTAGAACCCTGGGAGGAGCGGCCTGCATTCCGGGGCGACCCCGGCGGACCTGGGCGTCAGCCCTCGGTGCGGTCCTCCGGGCGGTCCGCCGGCTCCGGCGCCTTGACCGTGGAGGTCGGGGCGGCCGAGGCCGACGTGGTGCCGTTGGCGGCCTGGGCGCCGTTCGCCATGGTCAGCTCCTTGGGGGAGAGCACCGGCGGACGGGTCGACGGCGTACGGCGCGAGGAGCCGGTCCACGCGGGGCGCGCGGGGCGCTTGACCACGTGCTTGAAGATCTCGGCGATCTCCTCCTTGCCGAGCGTCTCCTTCTCCAGGAGCGCCAGCACGAGGTTGTCGAGGATGTCGCGGTTCTCGACCAGGATCTCCCACGCCTCGTTGTGCGCGGTCTCGATCAGCTTCTTGACCTCTTCGTCGACCAGCGCGGCGACCTCTTCCGAGTAGTCCCGCTGGTGCGACATCTCGCGGCCCAGGAACGGCTCGGAGTTGTCGGAGCCGAACTTGATCGCGCCGAGGCGCTCGGTCATGCCGTACTGGGTGACCATCGCGCGGGCCGTGGCGGTGGCCTTCTCGATGTCGTTGGCGGCACCGGTGGTCGGGTCGTGGAAGACCAGCTCCTCCGCGGCGCGGCCGCCCAGCATGTACGCCAGCTGGTCGAGCATCTCGTTGCGCGTGGTGGAGTACTTGTCCTCGTCCGGGAGGACCATGGTGTAGCCCAGGGCGCGGCCGCGCGACAGGATCGTGATCTTGTGCACCGGGTCGCTGTTCGGCGACGCCGCCGCGACCAGGGCGTGACCGCCCTCGTGGTACGCGGTGATCTTCTTTTCCTTGTCGCTCATGATCCGGGTCCGCTTCTGCGGGCCGGCCACGACGCGGTCGATCGCCTCGTCCAGGAAGTGGTTGTCGATCAGCTTCTTGTCGCTGCGCGCGGTGAGCAGCGCGGCCTCGTTGAGCACGTTCGACAGGTCCGCGCCGGTGAAGCCGGGGGTGCGGCGGGCGACGGCCGACAGGTCGACGTCCGGGGCGACCGGCTTGCCCTTCTGGTGGACCTTGAGGATCTCCAGTCGGCCCTGCATGTCCGGGCGGTCGACCGCGATCTGCCGGTCGAAGCGGCCGGGGCGCAGCAGCGCCGGGTCCAGGATGTCGGGCCGGTTGGTGGCGGCGATCAGGATGACGCCGCCCTTCACGTCGAAGCCGTCCATCTCGACCAGCAGCTGGTTGAGGGTCTGCTCGCGCTCGTCGTGACCACCGCCGAGGCCCGCACCGCGGTGCCGGCCGACGGCGTCGATCTCGTCGACGAAGACGATCGCCGGAGCGTTGGCCTTGGCCTGCTCGAACAGATCGCGGACCCGGGAGGCACCGACACCGACGAACATCTCGACGAAGTCGGAACCGGAGATCGAATAGAACGGGACACCCGCCTCGCCGGCGACGGCGCGCGCCAGCAGGGTCTTACCGGTGCCGGGCGGGCCGTACAGCAGCACGCCCTTGGGGATCTTGGCGCCCACGGCCTGGAACTTCGCGGGCTCCTGGAGGAACTCCTTGATCTCCTGGAGCTCCTCGACCGCCTCGTCCGCCCCCGCCACGTCGGCGAAGGTGGTCTTGGGGGTGTCCTTGGTGATCAGCTTGGCCTTGGACTTCCCGAAGTTCATCACTCGGGAGCCGCCGCCCTGCATCTGATTCATCAGGAACAGGAAGACCACGACGATCAGGACGAAGGGCAGCAGCGAGAGCAGGACCCCGATGAAGGGGTTCTGCTTCGACGGGGAGACCGTGTACCCCTTCGGGATCTGCTTGTCCTGGTACTTGGCCTGAAGGTCGCTGGCGAGCTGGACACCCTGGTCGCCGATGTAACTGGCCTGGAGCTTGTTGCTCCCCTTGACCTTGGCCCCGTCCTTGAGCTCGACCTTGATCATCTGCTCATCGCCGGTCGTCAGCTTGGCGGACTCGACCTTGTTGTCGGCGATCGACTTGACGACCTCGGCGGTATCCACCGTCTTGTAGCCGCCGGAAGAGCCGACGACCTGCATCAACACGACCACGGCGAGGACGGCCAGCACGATCCACATGACCGGCCCACGGAAGTAGCGCTTCACGTCCATCCATACGGGGCGCGAGCGCCCCGTCCCTCCTGCCACAGTGAGGCACGTCGGCCCCTCGGCGGGGCCGGCTGTGCGTACGGTGTTTTACTCGAGCTGAAAAAGACTGACCTTCGGACGGTACCCCAGCATTGTCACCCGACGCCGCCATGGACGGTTAACAAAACCGCCTTCCCCTCCTCCAACGGCGGGAAACGCCGGAGAGTTCCCGGGGCCGGGCGGCGGCGCGGGCCGGGGTCAGCCGCCGTAGACGTGCGGGGCCAGGGTGCCGACGAACGGCAGGTTGCGGTACTTCTCGGCGTAGTCCAGGCCGTAGCCCACGACGAACTCGTTGGGGATGTCGAAGCCGACGTACCGCACGTCGATGGCCACCTTGGCGGCCTCCGGCTTGCGCAGCAGGGTGCACACGTTCAGCGAGGCCGGACCGCGCGAGCTGAGGTTGGACAGCAGCCAGGACAGCGTCAGACCGGAGTCGATGATGTCCTCGACGATCAGGACGTCCCTGCCCGCGATGTCGGTGTCGAGGTCCTTGAGGATGCGCACGACGCCGGAGGACTTGGTGCCCGCGCCGTAGGACGACACGGCCATCCAGTCCATGGTGACCGGGGTGGACAGGGCCCGCGCCAGGTCCGCCATCACCATCACGGCGCCCTTGAGCACACCGACGATGAGCAGGTCCTTGCCCGCGTAATCCGCGTCGATCTTCGCGGCCAGCTCCGCCAGCTTCGCGTCGATCTCTTCCTTGGTGATGAGCACCGACTTGAGGTCGGTGCCCATGTCCTTGTCGTCCACCCGTGTCACTCTCGGTTGTCTCGGCCCGTCCGAGCGCGTACGGGGGTACGGCCCGGGGCGCTGCCGAGGATTCGGCACTTCAGTGTCCGGCGGCTGCCTCGTCGCGTCGCCGGATCACCAGACTGCCACACCGGCGTCGAACCTCCACCCGGCCGGGGAGGTTGATCGCCCCCTGGCCGCGCCAACCGGTGATGAGACGGTCCACTTCCTCGATGTGCTTCGCGAAGAGCGAACCGGGTGGGGAGCCGGCCGCGATCGCGGCCCGGCGCAGCACCCGCCGGCGCACGGCGGGCGGCAGGGCGTAGAGCTTGGCGGTGTCGAGGTCGTCGAGCGTGCCGTCCTCGAGGCCGGCGGGGCCGACGGGCACCCGCCGCACCGTGCGCTCCGCCTCGGCGGCCCAGGCGTCGAGGGCGTCGGCGTCGTCCCGGGAGAGCTGCGCGGTCCGGGCCAGGGCCTCGATCACGCCCTTGCCGAGGGACTTCTCCAGGGCGGGGATGCCCTCGTGGCGCAGCCGGGAGCGGGTGTAGGCCGGATCGGCGTTGTGCGGATCGTCCCAGACCGGCAGGGCCTGGACCATGCACGCCTTGCGGGCCGTCTGGCGATCCAGGTGGAGGAAGGGGCGGCGGTAGCGGCCGCCGGTGCCGGAGACGGCGGCCATGCCGGACAGGGAGCGGGTGCCGGAGCCGCGGGCGAGGCCGAGGAGGACGGTTTCCGCCTGGTCGTCGCGGGTGTGCCCGAGCAGCACGGCGGCCGCGCCATGGCGCTCGGCGGCGGCGTCCAGCGCGGCGTACCGGGCGTCCCGGGCGGCGGCCTCGGGGCCGCCTCGGCGGCCGACGCTCACGGCGATGGCCTCGACCGGGTCCAGCCGCAGGGCCCGCAGCCGCGCCACGACCTCGGCGGCGCGCAGGTCCGAGCCGGGCTGGAGGCCGTGGTCGACGGTCACGCCGCCGGCCCGTACGCCGAGTTTGGGGGCTTCGAAGGCGAGAGCGGAGGCCAGCGCCAGGGAGTCGGCGCCACCGCTGCACGCGGCCAGCACCAGCGGGCGCGGCTCGTCGGGGGTGGGGTGGTGCTCGGTCAGGACGTCGTGGAGCACGCGGCGGACTGCCAGGCGTATCGCCGCGACCGCTGGATGGGGACCCATGTCCGGTTCACTTCCTCGATGCCGTTCGGGGGCCGTTCTCGGGCTTCGGTCGCGCTCCGGCCGGAAGCCGTCCGGGGCGCGGTCGGGTGTCGTCGAGCCGTCGTCGAGGCCACTGCCGGAATGCCGCGGCTCCAGTGCTGCGCCGACGCCTCGCCGACACCGGTTTCCGTCACGCTGAGTATGTAGATGGTGACAGAGACGAGCTGTTACCCGAGCATCGCACGCCTACCCTTCGCCCACGGTCCCTCGGACGAGTGATTGCGGGGGCGTTCACCTGCCCGAGCCCGCGC
Source organism: Streptomyces sp. URMC 123 (assembly GCF_051386515.1). Lineage (NCBI taxonomy): Bacteria > Bacillati > Actinomycetota > Actinomycetes > Kitasatosporales > Streptomycetaceae > Streptomyces > Streptomyces sp. URMC 123. The sequence continues at coordinate 14,421 of NZ_JBPQTV010000100.1, forward strand.
CCTTTTCACGACTCCGCCTTACGATGCACCCGCGCGACCCAGTCTGCCGGTTTGGCGATCTCCGACTTGGTCGGGAGCGTGTTGGGAGAGGTCCAGACCCGGTTGAAACCGTCCATACCGACCTCGTCGACCACGGCTCGTACGAACCGCTCCCCGTCACGGTACTGACGCAGCTTGGCGTCCAGGCCCAGCAGCTTGCGGAGCACCTGGTCGAGCCGGCCGGCACCGCTGGCCCGGCGCTTCTGGAACTTCTCCCGGATCTCGGCCACGGACGGCACCACTTCCGGACCGACCCCGTCCATCACATAGTCCGCGTGCCCCTCCAGCAGCGACATGACCGCCGTGAGCCGCGCCAGGGTCTCCCGCTGCGCGGGGGTCTGCACCAGCTCCACGATGCTGCGCCCGCCCGGCTCGTCCGCGCCCTCCGGCCGCCCCGACACGGCCTGCTGGAGCGCCTCCCGCACCCGCTCCAGCAGGGTGCCCGGGTCGATCTCCGTCTGGCCCAGGAACGCCTGGATCTCGCCCTCGATGTGGTCGCGCAGCCAGGGGACGGCCGTGAACTGCGTCCGGTGGGTCTCCTCGTGCAGGCACACCCAGAGCCGGAAGTCGTGCGGCTCCACCTCCAGCTCCCGCTCGACGTGGACGATGTTCGGCGCGACCAGCAGCAGCCGGCCGCCGCCCGCCCCGCCCGCCGGCAGCTCCCGGCTCGCCGGCGCGAACGTCTCGTACTGGCCGAGGACGCGCGAGGCCAGGAACGACAGCAGCGCCCCCACCTCGACGCCCGTCACCTTGCCGCCGACGGCCCCGAGGACCGCGCCCCCGGGCATGTCCGAGCGGCGCTCGCGCATCTTCTCCAGCAGCGGCTTGAGCAGTTCGCGGAAGCCGGCGACGTTCGCCCTGATCCAGCCCGGCCGGTCCACGATCAGTACGGGTGTGTCCTGGCCGCCGCCGTCGCCGGGGGCGGCCATCCGGGTGAAGGCGCGGACGTGCGCCTCCGAGGACTTCGCGTGCCGCCGCAGCTCGGCGACCACGGCGCGGGCCTCGTCGCGGCTCACGTCGGGCCCGGGGCGTACGAGGCGGGTCGCGGTCGAGACCGCGAGATTCCAGTCGACCATCTCGGCACCACCGATGCTCGTCATGGGTTCACGGTACGTGGTGTGCCGCACGAGCGGAGGGCGTTGGGGTCCGGGACGAAGGCGTCAGCGGCAACCGCAGGTGGCGATGGTGTCGGCGAGGCGGTCCAGGGCGGCCGGGGCGCCCGGCGGGAGTCCCTCGTCGCCGTGCCCGTTCGTCAGGAACGCGAACACCAGCAGCCGCCCGTCCGCGTCCGCCACCGTGCCCGCCAGCGTGCTCACCCCGCGCAGCGTCCCCGTCTTGGCCCGCACCACGCCCGCGCCGGCCGAGGCACCCCCGTACCGCCCGCTGAGCGTCCCGCTGAACCCGGCCACCGGCAGGCCCGTGAGGACCGGCCGCAGCTCGGGCCGGCCCGGGTCGGCGGCCAGGGCCAGCAGCCGGGCGAGGAGCTCCGCCGAGACCCGGTCGTCGCGGCTGAGCCCGCTGCCGTCGGCGAAGCGGGCCCCGGCCACCGGCAGCCCCAGCTTCGCCAGGCGCGCCGCGACGGCCCGCCCCGCGCCCTCGAAGTCGGCCGGGGCGCCGTCGGCGAGGGCGGTCTGCCGGGCGAGCGCCTCGGCGATGTCGTTGTCGCTGTGCGTCAGCATGCGCTCGACCAGCGCGGCCAGCGGCGGCGACTGGACGGCGGCCAGCCGGCGCGCGCCCGCCCCGGCCCGTACGGACGCCGGGGCGCCGTCGACCTCGATCCCGCGCTCGCGCAGCAGCTCGGCGAAGGCGCGGGCGGTGTCGCCCGCCGGGTCGGCGGAGCGCGGCGCGGGCCCGCTGTCGCTGTTGTCGGTGCGGCCCTCGTCGAGCATCAGCGGGGTGACGGGGGTGATGTTCTCGTTGGTCCCTATGGGGTGGTCGACGGGGCCGGTGTAGCGGGAGGTGTCGTACCCCAGCCTGATCTTCCTGGTGCCGGCGGCGGTCAGCGCGCGGGCCGTTCCGTCGGCGAGGGTCCGCAGGTCGGCGTACCCGCCGCCGGCCACGGCGCCGGTGCCGGCGCTGCCCGGGGTGCCGCGTGCGGTGAGGGTGGGGTCGCCGCCGCCCACCAGGACGACGGGGCCGCCGTCCGGCTCGGCGACGGCGGTCGTCTCGATGCGGTGCTCGGGGCCGCGCGCGGCCAGGGCGGCGACGGCGGTCGCGAGCTTGATCGTGGAGGCGGGGACGGCGGCCTCGTCGGCCCGCACCCCGTACAGCCGGCGGCCGGTCGCCGCGTCGACCACGGCGGCGGCCCGCAGCCCGCCGAGGGAGCCGTCGCGCAGCAGCGGGTCGAGCGCCCTGGCGAGCCCGGCCTCGGTGGGCACGGGCCCCAGTTCCCCGGCGCGGGCCGCGTCCCCGGAGCCGCCGCCCACGCCGAGCGCGGCGAGCACGGCCGCGGCGCTGGGCGCGGGGGCGGGGCCGCCCCTCCCGTCGTTCCCCCGACCGGGGGCTCCCGGGGCGCCGGACGGGCCGCCGTCACCGTGATGTCCGCCACCCACGCCCGTACGGGTGAGCTCCGCCGCCCGGTTCCGCTCGGCCACCCGCTGGCCGGAATCCCATGGTCCGGCGGCGCTCACCGCACCGGCCGCGACGGCCAGGCCGAGGACCGCGGAACCGGCCGCGACCTGCCACGACGGCCATGGCCGCCCCGCGCGTCGCCATCCTCCGACGGGGCGGCCGAACCGCCGCCATCCGGCCTCGGGCACCCTGGACCAGCCCCTTTCGCCACCACACACCTGCGTGGGGGACACTTAATCACCCGAGTATGTGCTGATCATGGAGGAGCCACCCGTGGAGTTCGACGTCACCATCGAGATCCCGAAGGGTTCGCGCAACAAGTACGAGGTCGACCACGAGACCGGTCGCATCCGTCTGGACCGTCGACTCTTCACCTCGACCAGCTACCCGGCCGACTACGGCTTCGTCGAGAACACCCTGGGTGAGGACGGCGACCCGCTGGACGCGCTGGTCATCCTGGACGAGCCGACCTTCCCGGGCTGCCTGATCAAGTGCCGCGCCATCGGCATGTTCCGGATGACGGACGAGGCCGGCGGCGACGACAAGCTGCTGTGCGTGCCGGCGTCCGACCCGCGCGTGGAGCACCTGCGGGACATCCACCACGTGTCGGAGTTCGACCGCCTGGAGATCCAGCACTTCTTCGAGGTCTACAAGGACCTGGAGCCCGGCAAGTCCGTCGAGGGCGCCAACTGGGTGGGCCGCGCCGAGGCCGAGGCCGAGGTGGAGGCGTCCATCAAGCGCCTGGAGGCGGCCGGCGGCAGCAAGCACTGAGCCGAGGCAACGTTCCGGCGGGCGGGCGGCGCACCCTGTGTGGGGGCGCCGCCCCCCCCCCCCCCCCCCCCCCCCCCCCCCCCCCCCCCCCCCCCCCCCCCCCCCCGGCTGTCCGGGGCCGTACGAGGCGGTGGGGCCGGAGTACGGGCACGGTGCTCGTACGGTCGCGGCCGGCGTACGAGCACATGGCGGGCGGCCTCCCGGGGCATGCGGCATCGTGACTGAGAAGCGACAGGAGCGACGCGCGCGACCGTGGTGACCTCAGCGACTGACAGCGATCAGAGCGACTGAAGCGACAGGGGAGAAGGCGAGACCGACGAGACGGACGACGACGGAGGAGCGAGACATCGTGGCGGTGAACCCCCAGCGGAACAGGCGTCCCGCGGAGCCCGCCGGGCCGTCCGGCGGCGGCGCCGCGGGGTCGGGGCAGGGGTCGGGAGGGTCCGCACCGGGCGACCACGACAAGGGCCCGGAGGACCGCAGGCCGCAGGCCGACGAGTCGCACAGCGCCTTCACCCCGCCGCCGGGCGTGCCGCTGCCGCCCCCGCCCGAGGACGAGCACCCGACGTCGGAGTTCGCGCTGCCCACCGGGGTGACCGCCGACGCGCCGCCCTCCGCCGAGTCCGAGGGCTCCGCCTTCACGCCCCCGGCCGGCACCGTGCCGCCCGAGCGGCCCCCCGCGTTCACCCCGCCGCACGGCATGCCCGTGGTGCGGCTCACCGAGGAGGCCCCCTGGCAGGACCGCATGCGCACCATGCTGCGCATGCCGATCGCCGACCGGCCCGTGCCCGAGCGGGCCCGGCGGCCCGAGGGCGAGCCGGGGCCGCCCGTGCCCCGCGTGCTCGACCTGACCCTGCGCATCGGCGAGCTGCTGCTCGCCGGCGGCGAGGGCGCCGAGGACGTCGAGGCCGCGATGTTCGGCGTCGGCCACGCCTACGGGCTCGACCGCTGCGAGCCCACCGTCACCTTCACCCTGCTGTCCGTCACGTACCAGCCCTCCCTCGTCGACGACCCGGTCACGGCCAGCCGGACCGTACGGCGGCGGGGCACGGACTACACCCGGCTCGCCGCCGTCTTCCGGCTGGTCGACGACATCTGCTCGCTGGAGGTGGAGGTCTCCCTGGAGGAGGCGTACCGCCGGCTGGCGGAGATACGCCGCAACCGCCACCCCTACCCCGGGTGGGCCCTCACCGTCGCCAGCGGCGCCCTCGCGGGCGGGGCGAGCATGCTGGTCGGCGGCGGGCTCGTGGTCTTCCTGGCCGCGGCGGTCGGCGCGATGCTCGGCGACCGGCTGGCGTGGCTCTGCGCCGGGCGCGGGCTGCCCGAGTTCTACCAGTTCGTCGCCGCGGCGATGCCGCCGGCGGCGATGGGGGTCGCCCTCACCCTCGCCCACGCCGACGTCCGCGCCTCCGCGGTGATCACGGGCGGGCTGTTCGCGCTGATCCCGGGGCGGGCGCTGGTCGCCGCCGTCCAGGACGGGCTCACCGGCTACTACATCACCGCGTCGGCGCGCCTGCTGGAGGTCATCTATCTGATCGTCGGCATCGTCTGCGGCGTGCTGATGGTCCTCTACGGCGGGGTGCAGCTCGGCGCGAGCCTCAGCCCCGACCAGGCGCTCGGCTATGTGCCCCGGCCGGTGCCGCAGATCTTCGCGGCGATGCTGCTGTCGGTGTCCTTCGCCCTGCTGCTCCAGCAGGAACGTCACACCGTGCTGGCGGCGGGGCTCAACGGCGGCGTGGCCTGGGTCATCTACGGGGCGCTGCACGACACGGGGGGCGTCTCGCCGGTCGCCGCCACGGCGATCGCCGCGGGGCTCGTCGGGCTCTTCGGGCAGCTCCTCTCCCGCTACCGGTACGCCTCGGCGCTGCCGTACGTCACGGCGGCGATCGGGCCGCTGTTGCCCGGTAGCGCGACGTACTTCGGGCTGCTCGCGCTCGCCCAGGGCCATCCCGACACGGGGATGACGTCCCTGATCAAGGCGGCGGCGCTGGCGCTGGCGATCGCGATCGGCGTGAACCTGGGCTCGGAGGTCGCGCGGCTCTTCCTCAGGGTGCCGGGGGCGGGGGAGATGGGCCGCAGGGCGGCCAAGCGGACGCGAGGCTTTTAGCAAGCCTTTCGCGAAGGGGGTTGTCGCTCGCGCCTGCGGCGCACGCCCCCTCCACCTGTCTCTTA
>NZ_JBPQTV010000101.1:0-19885 GCF_051386515.1 Streptomyces sp. URMC 123
CCCCCGCTCCCGCTCCGGCTCAGGCCGCCCCCGCTCCGGCCGCCGCCGGGGTCACCTGCGGCGCGGGCTCCGCCGTAACGGCCGCAGGGGCCACCGGCGCCGGACCCGCGACCGCGGGAGCGGCAGGAGCCGGGGCCGGCGCGCCAGGCGCCTGCGCGCCGGCGCTCCGCCCGGGCAGCGCCGCCCGCGCGGCCGCCGCCCCGCCGCCGTGGACCTCGGGGTCGGGTACATAGCCCATGGCCGGGGCACCGGCCGCGGGCATGGCGAACCCGCCCGCCTGGACGCCGCGCTCCAACCGCTCCAGCCGGGCCTGCACCGAGCGCTCGTCGTCGAAGGCGGCGGGCAGCAGCACCCGCGCGCAGATCAGTTCGAGCTGAAGCCGGGGGGAGGTGGCCCCCCGCATCTCCGTCAGCCCCTCGTTGACGATGTCCGCGGCCCGGCTCAGCTCGGCGGCGCCGAAGACCGACGCCTGGGCCTGCATGCGCTCGACCACGTCCACGGGGGCGTCCACCAACCCCTTCTCCGCGGCGTCCGGCACCGCCGCCAGGATCACCAGGTCCCGCAGCCGCTCCAGCAGGTCGGCCACGAACCGGCGGGGGTCGTTGCCGCCCTCGATGACCCGGTCCACGATCTCGAAGGCCGCGCTGCCGTCACCCGCCGCGAAGGCGTCGACCACGGCGTCGAGCAGGGAGCCGTCGGTGTACCCGAGGAGAGCGGTGGCCATGGCATAGGTCACACCATCCTCGGCCGCGCCGGCGAGCAGCTGGTCCATGACGGACATCGAGTCACGCACGGACCCGGCGCCCGCCCGGACGACCAGGGGAAGCACCCCGTCCTCGACGGGGATGGCCTCGCGGTCGCACACCTCGGCGAGATAGTCGCGCAGCGTCCCCGGCGGCACCAGCCGGAACGGATAGTGGTGCGTACGCGAGCGGATCGTGCCGATGACCTTCTCGGGCTCGGTCGTCGCGAAGATGAACTTGAGGTGCTCCGGCGGCTCCTCGACCACCTTCAGCAGGGCGTTGAAGCCCGCCGAGGTGACCATGTGCGCCTCGTCGATGATGTAGATCTTGTAGCGGCTGGAGGCGGGGCCGAAGAACGCCTTCTCCCGCAGCTCGCGGGCGTCGTCCACACCACCGTGGGACGCGGCGTCGATCTCGATCACATCGATCGACCCCGGGCCGTTGCGCGCCAGGTCACGGCAGGACTGGCACTCCCCGCACGGCGTGGGCGTCGGCCCCTCGGCGCAGTTCAGACAGCGGGCGAGGATGCGCGCACTGGTGGTCTTGCCACAGCCCCGCGGCCCGCTGAACAGGTACGCGTGATTGACCCTGTTGTTACGCAGGGCCTGCTGCAGCGGACCGGTGACATGCTCCTGCCCGATGACCTCGGTGAAGGTCTCGGGGCGGTAGCGGCGGTAGAGCGCGAGGGACGACACGCATACGACGATATCGGCCCCCACTGACAAGTGGTCTCGATCACAGTCAAGCCGACAGGCCCGCGACCCCGGCGCGGGCCGAGATTTTCCGCCCACGAGGGCCTGCGGAAGCCCGCCGGGGCCCGGCAGGGGGGCGACGAAGACCCCGCCGAGGCCGGGCCGGAGCCCGGCAGAACCAGGCAGAGACCGGGCAGGAGCCCGCCCGCGGACAAAAATAAGACCCCCCACGCACCCGCCAGAGCCCACCTACCCTTGCTGCCTTCCGGCCCTGGGGGAGTTCAGTGAGATAGCGCCACGTGAGGGGCTGCTGCCCAGCTTAGCGGATGAACCGGGGTGGGAACGAGTTCGCGAGCACTGCTCCGAGTCTTGTACTCTTTCCCACGGAGGATTCGCCTAGAGGCCTAGGGCGCACGCTTGGAAAGCGTGTTGGGGGCAACCCCTCACGAGTTCGAATCTCGTATCCTCCGCCAGTGCCTCACCGGGCACGATGTCGAAGGGCCCCACCGCTTGCGGTGGGGCCCTTCGACGTTACCCGGCCCCCTCCAGTGGTACGGCCCGGAGAGCGGCAAGTAGGGCGGAGCGCGACTGCGATCCGCCCTATGGCGACAGAACGGTCGACCGGACGGGGTCAAAGCCGGAGGGCGAGGGGCGCTGTCGCGGCCCTCGCCCTCGTCACTCGGCTCGGCCGGGCACTCGTACGCCCCCGGCCGGACAACCCGCCGCGCTCACGTCACACGAGCGCGCGGCGCGGAATCACCCGCGCAGCGCCGTCCCGAACAGCACCGACGCCGCGGCGTCGAGCGACGCCTGGCGCGCGGCCGGCTCGGGCTCGGGCGCCGGGGCGACACGGCAGGTGAAGCCGAGACGGGTCAGCGCCGTGGTCACCTCTCGCACCGTGAAGTCACGGCGGTCCTGCCCGGTGATCACTTCACCCACCTGCTTGATGGGGTAGGCGCGCCGGCCGATGAGCACGGACTCGGCGGTGACGGGCTCGGGCTTGATGCCCTTCATCGATTCCTGGACCTGGCTCTTTTCCAGGTGGAAGGGAAAGCGGGCGATGATGCAGCGCATGGGGGGCCTCCGCAGGTCGAAGAGTGCGCCGGACGGGGGGGGCGGCCGGCCGCGGGTCGCGCCCCGCTGTCCGCCCGAGGGGCGACACCGCGGGACACGTCCTCAGTGGGTCAGGCGGACCGGCGCTGGGGGGCTTCGGTCCGCGGCCGGGGCGGAGCGCCCGCACGGCGCGCCTGGGCGAAGCGGCTGCGCCGCCCGCGCGCCGGGGAGGAGCCGCGCTGGGCGCGCTCCGCCACCGGCGCGGTGATCGTGACGGGCACGCCGGACGGGGTCCGGGCGCCGGTGATGCGGCTCAGCTCCGCCTCGCCCGAGCGGACCCGGGTGTTCTGCGGGGCGATGCCGGCGTCGTTCATCAGGCGGTTCATGTCCCGGCGCTGCTCGGGCAGCACCAGGGTGACGACGAGACCGGACTCACCGGCGCGCGCGGTGCGCCCACCGCGGTGCAGATAGTCCTTGTGGTCGCTGGGCGGGTCCACGTTGACGACGAGGTCGAGGTTGTCGACGTGAATGCCGCGCGCCGCCACATTGGTGGCCACCAGCACCGTCACATGGCCGGTCTTGAACTGGGCGAGCGTCCGGGTGCGCTGCGGCTGCGACTTGCCGCCGTGCAGCGCGGCCGCGCGTACGCCGCTGGTCAGCAGGTGCTGGGTCAGCCGGTCCACGGCGTGCTTGGTGTCCAGGAACATGATCACCCGGCCGTCGCGGGCGGCGATCTCCGTGGCGGTGGCGTGCTTGTCGGCGCCGTGCACGTGCAGGAGGTGGTGCTCCATCGTGGTCACCGCGCCGGCCGACGGGTCGACCGAGTGCACGACCGGGTCGTGCAGGTAGCGGCGGACCAGCAAATCGACGTTTCGGTCCAGGGTCGCGGAGAAGAGCATCCGCTGGCCCTCCGGCTGCACCTGGTCGAGCAGCTCGGTGACCTGGGGCATGAAGCCCATGTCGGCCATCTGGTCGGCCTCGTCCAGGACGGTGATGGCCACCCGGTCCAGGCGGCAGTCACCGCGCTCGATGAGGTCCTTGAGCCGGCCGGGGGTCGCGACGAGGATCTCGGCACCGCCCCGCAGCGCGGCGGCCTGCCGGCCGATCGACATGCCGCCGACCACGGTGGCCAGCCGCAGCCGCAGCGACCGGGCGTACGGGGTGAGCGCGTCCGTGACCTGCTGGGCCAGCTCCCGCGTGGGGACGAGCACCATGCCCAGCGGCTGTCGCGGCTCGGCGCGCCGGCCGGCGGTGCGGGCCAGCAGGGCCAGCCCGAAGGCGAGGGTCTTGCCCGAGCCGGTGCGCCCCCGGCCCAGGACGTCCCGGCCGGCCAGCGAGTTCGGAAGCGTCGCGCCCTGGATGGGGAACGGCACGGTCACGCCCTCGGCCGTGAGCGCCGCCAGCAGGGGCGCGGGCAGCTCCAGGTCGGCGAAGGCGGTGACGGCGGGCAGCGCCGGGGTGATGGTCACCGGCAGGGCGAACTCGCCGCGCGGGCCGGCGGGGCGGCGTCCAAAGCCACCGGAGCGGCCGCCGCGGCCGTGGCCGCCGGAGCGGCCCGGAGCGCCCTGACGACTACCGGGGGCACCCTGACGGTTCCCGGAAGCCCCTTGGCGGCTCATGGTCATGGAAGAGCGGTCGTTCGTGCGAACTGTGCGGTTCATGGGAACCTTCCTCGATGCGGCAGGTGTCGAGGAATTTCCCGGCGGCCGGAAGCGGCCGAGGAATCGCAAGAACGAGCCGAAGAAAAAACGGTGGCGGCAGCGGGCCGACCTAAAGGGGCCGGGGCATGGCATCGCCGGGCGGCGCGCCGGAAGGCGCCGCAAAGAAAAACGAGCCGGGGCCCGCACCCCAAGGTGCGGGCCCCGGCTGCGCCGTGCGTGTCGGTGTCGACTCGACGTCAGGCGGGAACGATGTTCTCGGCCTGCGGGCCCTTCTGGCCCTGCGTGACGTCGAAGGTCACCTTCTGGCCCTCCTGGAGCTCACGGAAGCCCTGGGTGGCGATGTTGGAGTAGTGGGCGAAGACGTCGGCGCCGCCGCCGTCCTGCTCGATGAAGCCGAAGCCCTTTTCCGCGTTGAACCACTTCACGGTGCCAGTAGCCATGTCATATCTCCTTCTGGGGCAGTGCCCGAGGCCCGCACTGTGCGGGCTCCGCGTCGCCGCGATGATTGCCCCGTCCGGAGAAACACCGGAAATACAAAAGTGCACCGGCCGACATGGAATTGCCGACGAGCGCACTTGAAGTCTTTGGGAACCACAACTGCAACTGGAACAACAGTAGCACGACGCAAGCGGCCGGGCGCGGTCAGTAATTACACTCCGCTCGCCGCGCCATAAACCCTCATCCGGCATTGCCTTAATTTCTGTGCCGGTGACGTCAGATAATCGCCCTCGGCGAAGGGCGGCCAGGGACCCGGAGGCCGTGGGGCCCGGAGGCCAGGGACCCGGAGGCCAGGGACCCGGAGGCTGTGGGACCCGGGGGGCCATGGGGCCCGGGGCGTCAGCGGTCGGCGGCCTCGGTGGGAGCACCCCTGCCTTCGGTGGGCACGCCCCGACCCTCGGCGGAAGCGCCCGCGTCCTCGGAGGTGTCGGCCGGGCCCCCCGAAGGATCGGCCGTGTTCCGGCGCAGTTCCTCGTTCAGCCGCAGCGCCTCTTCGAGCTGGTCCTCCAGGATGATGATCCGGCACGCGGCGTCGATCGGCGTGCCGCTGTCGACCAGCTCGCGGGCGCGGGCGGCGATGCGCAGCTGATAGCGGGAGTAGCGGCGGTGGCCGCCCTCGGAGCGCAGCGGGGTGATCAGCCGGGCCTCGCCGATGGCCCGGAGGAAGCCGGGCGTGGCGCCGATCATCTCCGCGGCGCGGCCCATGGTGTAGGCGGGGTAGTCGTCGTCTTCGAGCCGGTCGGTGGCCTGCGGTTTTGTGCCTGGGGGCATATGCACCTCTTCATGGGCCCCGAGGGATGTCAACACCATCTGCCGGCGCCGGGCGCCGGCCTTCTTTTTCCACAGCTCCGCCCGGGAGGCCGGAGGTGCGGGGATCGCGGATGCGTGACCGGGGACCACCTTCCATTCCGGGGTCTGCGGTACCCGAGGCGACCGATGTCGCGCCCGGGCGATCCCGATGGCGTCTGCTCCTCTCTCACTCTCTTCTTCTTGCCGGTAGTGCTCTGCGTGCGGTGCCGTACGGCAGCCCCTGGGGGCCGCCCGGTCCGGCAGTCAGTCCCGGGGCCTTCCTGCGCTTCCTGGCCCCGGGGCTCCACTGCCGTGCCGTGCATCGCTCACGGCAGTTCGTCTCTGCCGTGTATCACCGACTTCGTTGGCTTCACGAGCGACTCTAATCACGCGAGCACGCCATGTCTACCGTGACGACAGTAGATTTCCTTCTTTCGGAGGGAGCATTTTCGCGACCCCGCGGATGACCTGCGGGGACGGCGCGGGGCCGGCCCCGGACCACGACGGGCGCTGACGCCCCATCAGCCGAGGCCGCGCTCCGGGTGTGGCGATGTCCGCCGCCGGGTAAGGCGTCGGCAGGTGCGCTCTCAGGAGGAGGCGAAGGCCGAGAGCACGCCGCGACCCGCTCCCACACCGGGGGGGACGCCAGTACGGGCTGGCCGGCGGGCGCGACGGAGAACCTGACACGTTGGACGTGCCGGGGCTCTGGCGTGCCGATGCCCAGGGTCCCGGAGAAAGGGACCCCACCCCATGGACGTCGTGGGAACGACCGAAGCCGTGCTGGGGGTCGCGGCTTCCGCAGTGGCACTGGCCGTGGAGACGGCCCGGGGGCTCCAGGCGTTACGGGCGCGCCGAGCGGCGCGCCGGCAGCCGGCGCACCGCGACTGCGACCGCGACCGCGTCAGGCGGCCGGAGTGTCGACCAGATCCGTGACGAACTTCCGGCGCCGGCCGCGGATCACCGCTGTCCCGGCCGGCGCCGGCGGTCCGGACGCCGTCCATCGCTCCGGGAATGCTCCCGTTTGCCACCTTCCGACTCCCGCGCCTTGGCTGCGCCCGGAGCGTCCGGACCGGTAGGCTTTCCGTGTGATCTTCAAGCGCATCGGAAACGGGCGGCCGTACCCCGACCACGGCCGGGAGAGCACCCGCCAGTGGGCGGATGTCGCTCCTCGCCCGGTACGCCTCGACCAGTTGGTGACCACCAAGGGCCAGCTGGACCTCGAAACCCTGCTCGCCGAGGACTCGACGTTCTACGGCGACCTCTTCGCGCACGTCGTGAAGTGGCAGGGCGACCTCTATCTCGAGGACGGTCTGCACCGCGCTGTGCGCGCCGCGCTCCAGCAGCGCCAGGTGCTGCACGCCCGCGTGCTCGAGCTCGACTGAGCTCCGCGCCGTCCCCGGCGCGCTCCGCACGCCCCTGACTCGCCTCCGCACAACGGCCCCGTATTGGCCCTTTTGGGTTGGCCTGGGCGCCACTCATTGATCATCTAGTAGGCAGAGGCGACCGCCCGCACTACGCTGCGCCCATGAGCATGCTCACTCCCCCCGGCATGGGGGGAAAGTATCGCGTGACAGGGGATGTCCACCCACGCATGGGGCGCCCCCGCCACCGCCGCAGGATCGTGCTCGCGGTGCTCGGCGCGATGGCGGTGCTGGGCCTGGCGGGGTGGGGAACCCTTCAGCTCATCGATGTCTTCAGCGGCAGGGCCGGCACGGCGGAGGTCGCGCGGAAGACGGACTGCAAGCCCCGGAAGCCGGCCGTGCCGGCCGGCGCCCAGCAGCTGCCGAAGCCGGGCGACATCACGGTCAACGTCCTCAACGCCACCCCGCGGAGCGGACTGGCGAAGAGCACCGCCGACGAGCTGCGGAAACGCGGCTTCAAGATCGGCAATGTGGGGAACGCCCCGGCGAACTACGACAAGAAGGTCAAGGGCACCGGGGTGTTGGTGGGCGCGCCGGGCGCCCTCGACGCCTCGCTGAAGGTGGTCGGCACCCAGCTCGCCGGCGCGCCGGCCGAGGCGGACCAGCGCACGGGCACCGATGTGGACCTGATCATCGGGGACGGCTTCCAGAACCTCACCGAGCAGAAGGACGCCGACAAGGCGCTGACCGCGCTGGTCAACCCCTCGCCGGCGCCCTCGGCACCCGGCTGCTGAACGCCTGTCCCCGCTCCGCCAACGGTCCGCGGGCGGCCCGCAGCGGGCCTCGCGCGCGTACGGCCGTACGTCAGGCCGTGCCGTACATGCGGTCCCCGGCGTCGCCGAGGCCCGGCACGATGTACCCCTGCTCGTTGAGGCGCTCGTCCACCGAGGCGGTGACGACGGTGACCGGCGTGCCCGCCAGCTCGCGCTCCATGACCTCGACGCCCTCCGGGGCGGCCAGCAGACAGATGGCGGTCACGTCGTCCGCCCCGCGCGCGATCAGCTCCTGGATCGCCGCGACCAGCGTGCCGCCCGTGGCGAGCATGGGGTCGAGGACGTACACCTGGCGGCCGGAGAGGTCCTCGGGCATGCGGGTGGCGTAGGTGGAGGCCTGGAGGGTCTCCTCGTCGCGGATCATGCCGAGGAAGCCGACCTCGGCCGTCGGCAGCAGCCGGACCATGCCGTCGAGCATGCCCAGGCCGGCCCGGAGGATCGGCACGACCAGGGGGCGCGGGTGCGACAGCCGCACACCGGTGGTGGCCGTCACGGGCGATTCGATGTCGACCTGCTCGGTGCGCACATCGCGGGTCGCCTCGTACGCGAGCAGGGTGACCAGCTCGTCGGCGAGCCGCCGGAAGGTGGGGGAGTCGGTGCGCTTGTCGCGCAGAGTGGTGAGTTTGTGCGCCACCAGCGGGTGGTCGACGACGTGAATCCGCATGACATCGACAGTAGCCGAGGCTCGGGGCAGCTTCTTCCCGCGCCGGGGCGGCCGGCAGTCTGCCGCTCCGATGGCATCAATCCACCGGTTCGGGGGAAAGTGGGGTCGTACGCCCGTCGCGTATACCGGATCGCGTACGCCCGTCGCATACGGCCCGCACCGGCGCTTCGGGCAGTGGATCGACCCAGCTCGGGGAGGTGTGGCTGCCGATGCCGGACCGGAACCAGCGCGGAGGCGAGCCCAAGGGGCGGGCTGCCCAGGAGAGCGACACGGATCGACGCCGTCGGCGCGCTCAGTTTCTGCGCGAGCTCAACGAGGCCAGAGAACTGCGGGACCGGGTGCAGCCGCGCCGCGCGCGGGCGGCCCGGATGCGCCAAGCCATGCGGATGCGGACGTTCCGCTGGTGAGGGGCTCGGCGCCCGGTCGAGCGCCCCGTGCGGTGCCCGGTCATGCGTGCCGTGCGGCTCCCGGTCGAGCGCCCCGCGCGGTGCCCGGCAGCGGGCAGAACGGGCCCGGCGGCCCGGGAAACCGGCCCCGCGGGCCCCATACAGGCGCCCGCTCGCAGGACTGGTGCACGACGCATGGCGGAAGAACCTCTCGCGAACGCTTTGTTTCTGCCACGATTCCGAGTGGCGGGGCCCAGAAGTGAAGACTGCTGCCCCCGTCGGACCGGCACGCCTCTGACTAGTGGGAGAGTCACGGTGTACTTCGCCGCACTGCTCGCGCGCACCGAAGACGGGTGGGAAGCGAGCGACACAGAGCTCGACGATGTGGAGACCCTGGCCGACCTGGCCGACCTGGCCCGTGAGGCGTCCGTGGACGACGACACGGTGCTGGCCCTCATTGAGCAGGAGGAAACGTGGTTCGGCGTCGTCAGGGTGGACGGTGAGGACGACCCGCGGATCTTCATCTCCAATGCGGCCCATGCCACCCGCAGCTCGTACGGCGCCATGCTCGTCGACGAACTCCTCGGCCGCGAGGAGGACGAGGACGACCTCGACAACCTCGATCTGGACGGCACGGAGGACGGGGAGGCCGAGCCGGACGACGAGGAGGCCACCGACGACCACGCCGTGCCCAGCGGCCCGCTCGGCGACGCCAACCTCATCGCCGACCTGGGGATCGGGGAACGGGAGCTGCTGGGCCTCGAAGGCGACGCGCTGAGCGCGATCGCCGACGCGCTGGGCTGCACGGAGGTGCTCGAAGCCGTCCGCTGACCCTGCCGCGCTGCCCGACACTGGTGGCATGAGCGATCCGCTGCGCGACCCCTGGCTCGCGCCCATGCGCCAGGCGTTGGACGAGGCCGTACGCGCCCCCGGAACGGGAGACGTTCCGGTGGGCGCCGTTGTGCTGGACCCGTCCGGGGTGGTCATCGGCCGCGGCCACAACGAGCGCGAGGCCACCGGGGACCCGACGGCCCACGCCGAGGTGCTCGCCATCCGGCAGGCGGCCCGCACCCTGGCCGCGGCGGGCGCGGCCGAGGGCCCCGGTGAGGCGTACGGCCGGCCCGGGGCGCCGCGCCCGCGGGACTGGCGGCTGATCGACTGCACGCTGGTCGTGACCCTGGAGCCGTGCACGATGTGCGCCGGCGCCATCGTGCTCTCCCGCCTGGACCGGGTGGTCTACGGCGCCGTCGACGAGAAGGCCGGGGCGGCGGGCTCCCTCTGGGACGTCATCCGCGACCGGCGCCTCAACCACCGGCCCGAGGTGGTCTCCGGAGTGCTCGCCGAGGAGTGCTCGGCGCTGCTCACCCGCTTCTTCCGGGAATCCGATTTCGGAGCACGGCCGACCGTCCGCTAAGCTCTCTCTCGGTAGCGTGTCCGAGCGGCCTAAGGAGCACGCCTCGAAAGCGTGTGAGGGGGCAACTCCTCCGTGGGTTCAAATCCCACCGCTACCGCCAGCTTCACCGCCCCGACCGCGAGACATCGCGGTCGGGGCGGTTTTTTGTCTGCCGTTTTTCGGTGCGAAAACGTTTCCCGGGCCCTCGCCCCTCCGGCTCCTCCGGCCGCTCCGACTTTCGGTCCGCGCGATGCGAAACGCCCCGGAGCCGGACCCTGGTCGGGAGGGTCGGCGCCGGGGCGCTCCGCGGTGTTGGACGGGGGAGGCGGCATCGGGGGGACAAGCCGCCTCCCCCGATGAGGACGGACCCCCAAGCCCGGGCCGCGTTCGGGGGGAAGCCCGCGGCACCGGACCCCGCAGTGGGGTCGTCCCTCGCCCGCCGGATTCCTGCCAGATCCGCCGGGCTCACCTCCCATGGTCCGGCGCCCGTTCCCGGTTCCGGACCGGCGAAGGGCCCCGCTTCATGGGCCTTTGGTCCTTAAAGGTGGAATCAAGGAGAGGTGTCATGACCGAGTCGAGCACGCGTGTGGATAGACTCACGCGTCTGTACCGGGGAACGGGTGACCGATCAGGCGGCGGCAGGGGAGGCGGCACGCGATGGCACAGGCGAAGAAGGTCGCGACATACGCGATCACCATCTTCGTGCTCTACACGATCATCACTTCTCCGGCCCGCGCGGCAGACCTCGTACAGATCGGGTTCCAGGGCATATCGGACGCCGCCCAGGGCGTCGGCCAGTTCATGACGGAACTGATCAACTGATCGCAAGGAGCACCCCATGATCCGCCACCTGGTTCTCTTCAAGCTCGCCGAGGGCGTCGAGCGCGACGACCCGCGGGTGGTCGAGGGCGTCAAGGCGTTCGAGGAGCTGGACGGCCTGATCCCCGAGCTGGCGTTCTGGGAGTGCGGCTGGAACGTGACGGACCGGCCGATCGCCTACGACTTCGCGATCAACTCCGCCGTCGCCGACACCGAGGCCCTCCGCCGCTATCTCGAGCACCCCGCGCACCAGGCCGCCGCCGCCCGCTGGCGCGAGTTCGCGACCTGGGTGATCGCCGACTACCCGTTCTGATCCGCCGGCTCGGCATACGGCTGACAGTCGCCCCTCACCACTTCAGGTGAGGGGCCTTTCTGTTTGGGGGCACGGGCGTCGGACACCCCGGCGGTTGGCGCCAACTTGCCGCCAACACGGCCTTTTACGGTGCTTGCACACAGTGCACATGTCTTGTGATGCTATGACCGCTTTTGCCGGATGAGTGCACCGTGGAAGGGGTGGCATGACCGCGTCGGCCGAGACCGCGCCCGATACGCCGCCCCCCGGCGGGAGTGGCCCGGACGGAAAGGCAGAGGACGGTACGGAGCGCGGGGCCGAGACCGCGGGCGAGGCGGAGAGAGGCGCGGTCGCGGGTCAGCCGGAGAAAGGCGGAGGCGAAGGCGCGGGCGAGGCGGAGGGGGGCGCGGAGGGCGTGCCGGAGGGCGACACCCGGCCGCCCGGCAGCCGCGGCGCCGACACCCGCGCACTCACCCAGGTCCTCTTCAAGGAACTGTCCGCCCTGGAGCCCGGCACCCCGGAGCACGCCCGCGTGCGCGCCGCGCTCATCGAAGCGAACCTTCCCCTGGTCCGTTACGCGGCCGCCCGCTTCCGCAGCCGCAACGAACCCATGGAGGACGTCGTCCAGGTCGGCACGATCGGGCTCATCAACGCCATCGACCGGTTCGACCCCGAGCGCGGGGTGCAGTTCCCCACCTTCGCCATGCCCACCGTCGTCGGCGAGATCAAGCGCTACTTCCGGGACAACGTCCGTACGGTGCACGTCCCGCGCCGGCTGCACGAGCTCTGGGTGCAGGTCAACGGCGCCACCGAGGACCTGACCGTGCTGCACGGCCGCTCCCCGACCACCGCCGAGATCGCCGAGCGGCTGAGGATCGCCGAGGAGGACGTGCTGGCCTGCATCGAGGCCGGGCGCTCGTACCACGCGACCTCCCTGGAGGCGGCCCAGGAGGGCGACGGGCTGCCGGGCCTGGTGGACCGGCTCGGGTACGAGGACCCCGCCCTCGCCGGCGTCGAGCACCGGGACCTCGTGCGCCACCTCCTCGTACAACTGCCCGAGCGCGAACAGCGCATCCTGCTGCTGCGCTACTACAGCAATCTGACGCAGTCGCAGATCAGTGCGGAGCTGGGCGTATCGCAGATGCATGTGTCCCGGCTGCTCTCCCGGAGCTTCGCTCGATTGAGGGCCGCAAATAGGATCGAGACGTAACCGAAACGGGTGACCCATCCCCGGCGGATATGTCGACTTGGCGCTACAGCGTGTTGCCGACATGTGACATTCTGCTGGAACCGCGTTTGCCGCAGCGCCGCCTCCGGTATTCAGGTGGAGGTTGCGTTCCTCGTCCGAGAGCGCCGCTGCGAACCGTCCGCGACCTCAAGGGGGTGGCATGTCCGTAGAACTGGGCAGCTCGAAGGTGCTCACCACTGAAGCACCGCACGTGCTCGACGACTGCGACGCCATCGACACCCGCACCCTCTCCCGCTCCCTGTTCCTGCGGCTCGCCGCGCTCGACAAGAACAGCCCGGAGCGCACCTACGTACGCGACACCCTCATCGAGCTCAACCTCCCGCTGGTGCGCTACGCCGCGGCCCGCTTCCGCAGCCGCAATGAGCCGATGGAGGACATCGTCCAGGTCGGCACGATCGGGCTCATCAAGGCGATCGACCGGTTCGACTGCGAACGGGGCGTCGAGTTCCCGACGTTCGCGATGCCGACGGTCGTCGGCGAGATCAAGCGTTTCTTCCGCGATACGAGCTGGTCGGTGCGGGTTCCCCGGCGCCTCCAGGAGCTGCGGCTGGCGCTCACCAAGGCCAGCGACGAGCTGGCCCAGAAGCTCGACCGCTCCCCCACCGTGCCCGAACTGGCCTCCTGCCTGGGCGTGTCGGAGGAGGACGTGGTCGACGGGCTGGCCGTGGGCAACGCCTACACCGCGAGCTCCCTGGACTCGCCCTCCCCCGAGGACGACGGCGGCGAGGGATCGCTGGCGGACCGCCTCGGCTACGAGGACGCGGCCCTGGAGGGCGTGGAGTACCGCGAGTCGCTCAAGCCGCTGCTCGCCAAACTGCCGCCGCGCGAACGGCAGATCATCATGCTGCGCTTCTTCGCCAATATGACGCAGTCGCAGATCGGCGAGGAGGTCGGCATCTCCCAGATGCATGTCTCCCGGCTGCTCACCCGCACGCTGGCGCAACTGCGCGACGGCCTCATCGCGGACTGACGACCGACGCACGCGGCGCGCCCGTCGACGGCGAGCGCTCCGGCACGTACACGGCGGCGGCGTACCAGCACGGATGCGGCGCCGACGAACGCACCATCGAACGTCCCCTTCACAACTGACGCCCCGTCACTCACACTGAGCCGATGCGGAGGACCCCTCTGGGCCGGGGTACGGCACTCGCCGCCTCGGCGGCCGCACTGTGTCTGGCCGCGCTGGCGGCCGGCATGGGCGGCGGCGGACCCGATCAGGGCTATCTGGCGACCGAAGCGGTCGGACCGGACGACGCGCGGGCCGCGCGGCCGGTGCCACCGGGCGACGGCGTCCGGCTGGTGCCGCTCGACGGCTCCGGCGACCCCACAGCGCCCGGCACCTCACGGGCGGGCGGCGGGCACGATCCCGATTCCGGCGCGGCTGACGCCGGCTCGATCCCCGGCGGCGCCTCCAGCAGTACGGTCGGACCCGGCGGCACGGCCGACAGTACGGACAACGGCGCGGCCGCGGGGCTCGCCTCCAGCAGTACGGGTGCCGCCTCCAGCAGTACGGCGCACGGCTCGGGCAGTACGGAGTACGGCTCGGGCCCGGAGCGACGACCGCCCGACTCCTCGACCAGGGGGCCGGCCGATGAGCCTCCCACCCCACCGCGGCAGCTCCAGGGGCCACAGGAACCCCGGCCCGGCGATCCAGGGCCGGGCACGCCCGTCGAACCCGGGCGGCCGACCCCGCCCACGGCGCCCACGCATCCCGCTCCCCCCGCGCCGGGCCGACCGGGCGCGATCCGGGCCGGTGAGCCGCAGCGCACCCCCACGGACCGGCGCTGGTGCGAGAACGTCACGCTGACGCTGCACAACACTGGCGACCTCCCGGTGACCTCCGGAACGGTCACCTTCGCCACCCATGTCATCGGCGGGCTCGGCATCGACTGGGGAAGCGTCACCTCCCACCGGCCGCTGCCCGTGCCGATCGCCGGCGGCGAGCGCCGGGAGGCGAGCTGGCGGATCTGCGTGGACGCGTGGCGCGTGCCGTGGGGGATGCGGATCGAAACCCGGAGCGCGAGGATCAGCGGGACCTGAGACGTCGTACGGCTCCGGCTTCGCGCACGACGCCCGGCTCCCCGTACGGCGGCCGCTCCTCGCGTGACGCCGTACGACAGTGCCTCCGGGCCGACAGTGCCTCGGGCCGCCGCTTACGAAAAGGCCAGCCAGGCCACCGCCGCGACGATCGCGATCACCGCGATCACGCCGACGATCAGCCCCACCCGGGGACCGGACGACGCGGCCGGCGCCGCGTGGCGCTGCTGCCCGCCCTCGTCGACGAAGGCGCGGAACATCTGGGTGCTGCCCGCCGGGTCGTAGTTGCCCTCGGGGCCCTGCGGGCTATGGGGGTTGTGTGCCATGGGCCAGGACCCTAGCGAACGCCCGCCGCTTCGCACACCTCTGCCCCTCCGTACGGCGCCACCTGCGGCTTTACCGTTCACCCCCGCGTCGTTGACCCGGCGCCGACTCATCCTTTTCGCATCCTTTACCCCGTACGCCCGCTATTCATTTGCCTACAGCAACCAACTATCCCTATGGTTGCCCTAAGCAACTGATGTGCCGAGAGGCGCGACAGTCCGTCGCACGACAGCCCGTTTCGAGACCCTGGGGGGTGCCGCATGGCCGAGCAGCGCCAGTACGAGGAACTGGCCCGTCAGCTCAGCGCCATCGGCGCCGTCAAGCGCGATCTCGCCCGGGTGCTGCCCCACGACTGCCCGGCCGGCGCCGCGGCCGTGCTCTCCCTGCTGCACCGCTACGGCGTGACACGGATGAGCAAGCTCGCCGAGCTGCTGGCCATCGACATGTCCGTGACCAGCCGCCATGTCGCCCATCTGACGACGCGCGGCTGGATCGAGCGGGAGCCCGACCCCCAGGACAAGCGGTCCCGGCTGCTGCGCATCACCCCGCGCGGCGAGGAGGTGCTCGCGGACATCGCCGATCGCTACGCCGGCACGCTGTCGCGGGCGCTCGCCGACTGGTCCGACGAGGAGGTCGGCCGGCTCAGCACGCTGCTGGCCCGGCTCCGCGCCGACTTCGGCGACTGCCGGGCCCCCGGCCGCGGTCTCTCGGCGGCCGGCCGGCACATCACCCCGGACCAGGGCCAGTGCCAGGGCCAGGACCCCGGCCTCCCCCGGGCCGTCCCGGAACAGGGCCAGGACCCGGACCGGAGCCCGGACCCCGTCACCCACACCCGTACACCCGCATGAAGACCATGAGAGCTAGGAAGACAATGGCAACGACCACACCGCCCGGTGTGCGGGGAGAGGCGGAGACCGGCGCGCACGCCGCCGGGGACGCCGCGCCCATGACCCACCGGCAGATCCTGGAGGCGCTGTCCGGGCTGCTGCTCGGCATGTTCGTCGCGATCCTGTCGTCGACGATCGTCTCCAACGCGCTGCCGCAGATCATCTCCGATCTGCACGGCGGCCAGAGCGCCTACACCTGGGTCGTCACCGCGGCCCTGCTCGCGACCACCGCCTCCACCCCGCTGTGGGGCAAGCTCGCCGACCTGACCAGCAAGAAGACGCTGGTGCAGCTCGCTCTGGTGATCTATGTGATCGGCTCCGTGGTGGCCGGTCTGTCGGAGAACACCGGCATGCTCATCGCCTGCCGGGTCGTCCAGGGCATCGGCGTCGGCGGTCTCACCGCGCTGGCCCAGATCATCATGGCCGCGATGATCTCGCCGCGGGAGCGCGGCCGGTACAGCGGCTACCTCGGCGCGACCTTCGCGGTGGCGACCGTCGGCGGCCCGCTGATCGGCGGCGTCATCACCGACACCGACTGGCTCGGCTGGCGCTGGTGCTTCTACGTCGGTGTGCCGTTCGCCGTGATCGCGCTGATCGTCCTCCAGAAGACCCTGAAGCTGCCCGTGGTGAAGCGGGACGTGAAGGTCGACTGGGCGGGCGCCTTCTTCATCACCGCCGCGGTCTCCCTGCTGCTGGTCTGGGTGACGCTGGCCGGTGACAAGTACGACTGGCTCTCCTGGCAGACCGCGGTCATGGTCACCGGCTCGATCGTGCTCGGCGCGATCTTCGTCCTGGTGGAGTCCCGGGCCAGTGAGCCGATCATGCCGCTGCACTTCTTCCGGAACCGGACGATCGCCCTCGCCTCCGTCTCCAGCCTCTTCGTCGGTCTGGCGATGTTCGGCGCGACGGTCTTCCTGAGCCAGTACTTCCAGCTGGCCCGGGGCGAGTCGCCGACCATGTCCGGCGTGATGACCATCCCGATGATCGCGGGTCTGTTCCTCTCCTCCACCGCCTCCGGCCTGGTGATCACCCGCACCGGCCGCTGGAAGGCGTGGCTGGTGACCGGCGGTGTGCTGCTGACCGCGGGCCTGGGCCTGCTCGGCGGCCTGCGGTACGACACCCCCTACTGGCGGATGGCCGTCTTCATGGCGGTGCTCGGCCTGGGCGTCGGCATGATGATGCAGAACCTGGTGCTCGCCACCCAGAACCAGGTCGCGGCCAAGGAGCTCGGCGCGGCCAGCTCGGTGGTCACCTTCTTCCGCACCCTCGGCGGCGCGGTGGGCGTCTCGGCGCTCGGCGCGGTGCTCAGCAACCGCATCACCCACTACGTCGAGGACGGCATGCGGGCCCTGGGCCCCAAGGCCGCGGCGGCCGCCGGCTCCGGCGGCACGGGCGGCGGCGGCCTGCCCGACCTGGACAAGCTGCCGGCACCGATCCGTACGGTGATCGAGAGCTCGTACGGGCACGCCATCGGCGATGTCTTCCTCTACGCGGCCCCGGTGGCGCTGCTGGCGCTGCTCGTGGTGATCTTCATCAAGGAGGTGCCGCTCAGCACGAGCAGCGGCCTCCAGCAGAGCGCGGCGGCGCGCGGCGGCGCGACGCCGGCGGGGGTTCACCCCCGCGACTAGACGCCCCGGTTCCGGGGGCGCGACTGAGCGGACGCGCCCCCGTGAGCGGCAACCGGGGCAGGGGTCCCGGCCAGGCGGTACTCATTCAGGGCAGGGGACGGCCCGAGTACCGCAGGGCCGGGACCTGGTGCGTTCCGGGTCCCTTACGGGCGGTCCCCATCCGGCCCCGCGCGGCGGCGCCGGCTTCATTCGGCGCGGCGCGGCGGCTCGACGCCGGAGCCGTCCCCCTCCGCGCGGCGGCTGAGCGCCTCGATTCCGGCGATCACGATGTCCAGCCCATTGGCGAAGTCCCGCTGGCGCATCTCCTCCACGGAGGAGCCCCCGCGGGCCTCCATGATCTCTTTGGAGTCCTCCAGGACCGCGTCGAGACGGGCGTCCTCCTTGCCCGCGACCTCGATGCTGCGCATCACCCGTTGGAAGTACTCGTCCTGGCTCACGCCGGCCGCCCGGCAGCGCTCGTTGTACTGGCCCTCGATCGTGCCGAAGCCATAGACGAACTGGAAGGTGGCGGCCAGCCCGCCCGTACGGACCGACACCGGCAGCCCGGCGTGCCGCAGCACCCCCTGGGCGCTGGCGGAGAAGGCCAGGGCGTGCGGCCCGAGGTTCAGGTACTGGCCCATGAGTCTGGGCACCCAGGGGTGGGTGACCAGCAGCCGGCGGTACTCGGAGGCCAGCTGGCGGAGCCGGTCCCGCCAGTCGCCCTCGGACTCGTCCGGCAGCCGCATCTCGGCCATGACCGCGTCCAGGGCCAGTTCCAGCAGGTCGTCCTTGGTGTCGACGTACCAGTAGACCGACATGGCGGTCACGCCCAGCTCGGCCGCGAGCCGGCGCATGGAGAACTTCGTCAGGCCCTCGGAGTCCAGCAGCCGGACCGTGGCCTCGATGATCTTTTCACGGTCGAGGCCGCTGGGCTGCTCGCTCCTGCGTTTCGGCGCCGGACCGCCCTCCAGCCACACACTGGCCCGCGGGGAACCCTTCGTGCGGTCGGTCGCTGCCATGGCGCACCCTCCTCAGGTCCGAACACCCGTCAGCCGGCAGGCGGCCGCGCTGAGAGCCGGACGGACCGCTGGATTCCGCTCCGCCCGGCCTTCGATGCTATGCCGCCCCGGGAACGGAGTCTGCACGCTCCGCCTTGCGCAGCAGCAGAGCGGCGACGATCCCGCCCGCGAGCACCGCGGCCGCGCCGCCGAGCTGACTGGTGCGCAGGCCCTCGGCGAAGGCGTCGGCGATCGCGGCCCGTTGGGCCCCGTCCTCGGCGAGGGCGAGTGCCGCGGGGAGCGACCCGGCGCCCGCGACCGTGGGCACGAGCGCGGCGAAGCGCGCGTTCAGCACCGCGCCCAGGACCGCGACGCCCAGGCCGTTGCCGCACTCGGTGAGGGTGCCGTGCAGGCCCGCGCCGACGCCCGCCTTCGCCGGCGGGATCGCGCTCATCACGGCGTTGGCCATCGCGGGGGCGGAGACGGCGACACCGCAGCCCATGGCCACCAGGCCGAGCAGCATGCCGCCGTAGCCGTCGGAGCCCAGCAGGGCGATGGCCACCAGCCCGCCCGCGAGCAGCCCCATGCCGCCGACGACGGCGAGCGGGGTGCCGATCCTGGGCAGCAGCCGGGCGCCCAGGCCGGAGAAGTTGAGCACCACGACGGTGAGGGCGAGCGGCGCGGTGCGCAGCCCGGCCTCCAGCGGCTCGTAACCGAGCACGAACTGGAGGTGCTGGGTGAGCAGGAACAGCGAGCCGCCGAGGCCGAAGGCGACCAGGATGGCGCCGGAGACCGCGCCGACGAACCGCCCGTCGCGGAAGAACGACAGGTCCAGCATGGGGTGCGGGGTGCGCAGCTCCCAGAGGGCGAAGCCGGTCAGCGCCGCGGCCCCGATCAGCGCCGGGAGCAGCACCGCGGCGGAGGTCCAGCCGTCCTCGGGCCCCGAGATGATCGCGTAGACGACGCCGGTCATGCCGACGGTGGACAGCAGCGCGCCGAGCGGGTCGGGGCGCTCGCCCCGGCGGCTCCCGCTCTCCGGGACCAGCTTGAGCACGGCGACGAGGCCGAGCAGCGCCACGGGGACGTTGATCAGGAAGATCGCGCCCCACCAGTAGTGGTCGAGCAGCGCGCCGCCGATGAGCGGGCCGGCGGCGAAGCCCAGCGAGCCGACCGCGCCCCAGATGCCGATGGCCTTGGGCCGCTCCTCGGGGCCGAATATCCCGACGACGACGGCGAGGGTCGTGGTCATCAGCAGCGCGCCGCCGATGCCCATGCCCGCGCGGGCGGCGATGAGTTGGCCGGAGGTCTGGGCGAAGGCGGCGGCGCAGGAGCCGAGCCCGAACAGGGCGAGCCCGGTGACGAGCATCCGCTTGCGGCCGTAGCGGTCGGCCACGCTGCCCGCGGTGAGCAGCAGCCCGGCCTGGACCAGCGAGTACGCGGTGATGACCCACTGGATGTCGGCGGTGGAGGCGTTCAGCTCCTCGGTCAGGGAGGGGATCGCCACGCCGAGGACGGTGTTGTCCAGCAGCACGGTGAGCTGGGCGAGGCAGATGACACCGAGGATCAGCCAGCGCCGGGGGTGGCCCTGGGGGGTGGTGG